>DAOKYU010000009.1 GCA_035325995.1 Thermodesulfobacteriota bacterium
TCTTACCAAGGAGAACTCTCTTTTACAATGGACTAGTTTTTAGGGGGAAGGTCAACGGCACCAAAAATCTTCGCAAATGCGTACATTCTCTCTTGACAACCCTTCTTAAGTTGTTATATTACTATTAAATCGCAAACAGGAGGTCATGCAAATGGCAACCAAAGCAAAACCATATGACGTAAAGGACTTCACGGAGCCGGTTAAGGAATTGTCCAAGCTCGTAAAAGAGACTTACCTTAACACTATAGATTTCTCCCACTCGATTTCCGAGGAGAACAAGAAGATGTTCCAGAAGCAGCTCGACTACGCGCTCGACGCAGAGAAGGAATACGTCAGCACGGTGAAAGACCTCTTCGACAAGTTCCCGAAGGAAGAAATCCCCTTCGTAAAGATGGACGCGAGGGCGTTCGACGATGGCTGGATAAAGGCGCTCGAATACAGCAAGAACGTAATCGATTCGCTCAAAACAATGTCGGACAATATGACCGACGGCAGCCACGACATGGCGAAGAAGAACATCGTGAAGGCATTCTCGATTTTCGACGAAGCCCTGGACTCGTTAAAAATATAAGTTCTGAATATCAGACATACGCGGGGCGGCCGGACGGCTACCCCGCTTACAATTGCCCGGTTTTCAGTCCTTGATCCATTCTCTATAAACTCGAATTCCATTCACATGCCGGGATTTACAGGTACCCTCATATTCTATAGGGATATTGAAGGAGCCCGAAGCCTTGACCCACGCGAGGCCACAGGCTTCCGGCAGCATAAAGGGGATTCATGAAGAAGTCAAAGGAATATCCTAAGCTCGCCCCTGATATAAGGGCGCTCGAGACGCGCGAGTCCGGGGTCGACTACGATGCGGTCGCCCCGTTCGAGGACGAAGACGACAACCTGCAGTTCGACGACGATACCGGGACCGAATTCGATCCCGGTGCACCGCGCAGGAAACGGAAGAAAAAGCCCGGGGCTTCGAAGCTCGAAGAGCACCTCCGCCTTCTTCACGTCTACTTCCGCGACCTCGAGCACGAAACGTCACTCCTCTCTCCGAAAGAAGAGCTCCGCATCGCGGCCAACA
Organism: Thermodesulfobacteriota bacterium; assembly: GCA_035325995.1. Lineage (NCBI taxonomy): Bacteria > Pseudomonadati > Thermodesulfobacteriota > Thermodesulfobacteriota bacterium. Next base: position 1,079 of record DAOKYU010000009.1, read on the forward strand.
TCCGTAAATGCGAGAACAAGGCCGAGGCCATAAGGGCCGTCCTCACGGAGCTCGCCGAGGGGAAGCTGCCGAAGAAGCCCCAAAAAGAGTATCCCTTTTACGACGGCGGCGACATGCTCGACTACGTACAGAGGATGAACACCCTCTCCAACGCCTACATGAAACGCTCGAACGAGCTCAAGAACCGCTTTATAAAATCCAATTTAAAACTCGTAATCAGTATAGCCAAGAACTACATGGGAAGGGGGCTCCCGCTCGCCGACCTCATACAGGAAGGCAACCTCGGCCTCATGCGCGCCGTCGAAAAATTCGACTATACACTGGGATATAAATTCTCGACCTACGCGAGCTGGTGGATACAGCAGGCCGTCTTCCGCGCCCCGTTCGAAAAAACGAAGACAATTCGCATCCCCGTTTATCTCTACGAATGGGCCGGGAAGGTCAAGGCCGTAACCGCGCTCCTGACGAAGGAGCTCGACAGGGAGCCCACCTGCGAGGAAATAGCCAAGGAGCTCGAAATAGCGCCCTCCGTAGTAAAGCGCATAATACAGACGGCGTCCGACGTGATGAACAACGTGCAGTCCCTGGACGCACCCATTTCCAACGACGACCAGCGCACCTACATCGAATTCGTCGAGGATTCGAAAATACCGCCCCCCGACACCGCCATACTCAAGCGCTCTGTCCAGAATAGGATAGAGGACGTCCTCTCGACGCTCAGCCCCAAGGAAGAGGAAATCATAAGGATGCGCTTCGGCATAGGTATCGAAACCACCTACACTCTGAACGAGATCGGCGACAAGTTCGGCGTAACCAGGGAGCGCATAAGACAGATCGAAAAATCAGCTCTCGACAAGATAGCGTCCTCCTACCTCGGCGATTATCTCAGGGATTTAGTCTAGAATCCGACGTCGCGGCCGTGAGCCGCGACAACAACTTATCCGTCATTCTGAACATGATTCAGAATCTTGCCTTTTTCTTTTTTGTAATTCCCAGGAATTCCGAGCGAGCGAGGAATCACCCCTCCAGTCTGTCATTCCTGCAACGATTTCGAGCGAGTGAGGAATCGGACGCCCTTGGCCGACTGTTATGAAGCATGTTTAGTACAGCTCGAAAGTAACCCAAACCCAAATAGCAGGAACCCATTCAGTTTCCCGCCAGCAATCCATCAAGATCTTGTCATTTCGAGCTTGTGCGAGAAATCTATCTTTGCTTTAATCCCCCTTAGAAAAAGGGGGACAATTCCGAACGCGTGAGGAATAGGGGGATTTAATCTTTATAATGTGTCATTTCTGGCAAAGCGAAGCAATTCAAACTCATTCCGGCACTGTCCCGTCAAGCAAATACGTCCCCCACTCGGCAACGTAGGCGTCGAGGTCGAAGGGCGGCGTCCAGTCCTGGTCCACCGTTATGTACAGGACCTGACCCGGGTAAATCCTGTTCGGATTCCGAATCGTCCCCGCGTTATCCCGGTATATCCTCACCCACTGCCTCGGGTCCCTGTAGTAATACCCCGCCAGCAGGTGAAGCTCCTCTGCACGCTTAACGGTGTGGGCGATAACCCTCTTCGGCGGCTCCGGCGGAAATTCGATGGAATGAGCGGAAGATGCCACGAATCCAAGTGTGATTAGTATAGGCGTAATAGACATAAGACCCCGCATAATACACCCCCGTTGATTTCAAACCCCAATATCCATATTATAATGCATCCGTGTCCGACGGAATACCGAAACACGGACGATAACGAAACCATGCGCGCGATAATCCAACGAGTAAAAGAAGCGAAGGTCGATGTCGCCGGCGAAACCGTCGGTAAAATAGGGGAGGGTATGCTCGTCCTCCTCGGGGCTGGCAAGGATGATACGTCCGCCGACGCCGATTACCTCGTCGACAAAATCCTGGCGCTCCGCATATTCGAGGACGCTGACGGCAAGATGAACCTCTCCGTCACGAATACGCCCGGCTCGCTCCTCGTCGTCTCCCAGTTCACCCTCTACGGCGACTGCCGGAAGGGCAGGCGGCCATCCTTCGACAAGGCCGCCCCGCCCGAAGTCGCCGAGGCCCTTTACGAAGAATTCGTGTCGAAGCTCCGCGCCCGCGGGGCACACGTCGAAACCGGCCGCTTCCGCGCCATTATGGACGTCCATCTCGTGAACCGGGGGCCGGTAACACTGATGCTGGACAGTAAGAAGGAATTTTAGGACCAGGATAAACTGATTCCCCTAGTACAAAAATATTTTGGAAATATTACTCGCACGGGCTATCTTGGTTAATTATTCGGGCCTTCTCTATGTCAGCCCTGAATCTATATCAAGTATTAGATTGGATAGACACTCATGAAGGAGAGTAACGATGAAGAAAAACACTATCTGCCTATGGTACAACCATGACGCGGAAGAAGCGGCGCACTTTTACGCCCGAACCTTTCCCGACAGCAAGGTCGGCGCAGTACACCGGGCGCCGTCCGACTTTCCGGGCGGTAAAGAGGGCGATGCCCTGGTTGTCCATTTCACGGTGTGCGGCGTGCCGTGCATCGGCCTCAACGGCGGGGACGCGTTCAAGCACAGCGAGGCGTTCTCTTTTCAGATCGCTACCGAAGACCAGGCGGAAACCGACCGTTACTGGAACGCCATTGTCGACAATGGAGGCACGGAAAGCGCATGCGGCTGGTGCAAGGATAAATGGGGCCTGTCGTGGCAGATCACGCCGCGCGTCCTGACAGAGGCACTGGCCAGGGGCGGCGATGTGGCGAAGCGCGCGTTCGAAGCGATGATGGATATGCGGAAGATAGACGTCGCCAGGATCGAGGCGGCGGTGCGCGGGTAAGAATCGCATCCTCAAGCCGGCGCCTTTTTGTCATTCATCAAACCCGGATTTTCTCTTCATCCGGGCCCGGCCCTGAAAAGAAAGCCAAAGACAGATTACTCGGAATTGCCTCGAAATAGCGGATTATTCACCCCCACCCCTCACCTTACTTCCCGAACGCCTTGTCGTACGATTTCATACATCCTTTTATATAACTGTCGACTACGCCTTCGTCGGTGGAAAATCCCATTTCCTTGAAATGCTCTTCCCATAGTCTGTGGAATAATTCTCTGCATTCTACCTTCGCCTCGTCCGGCTTGTATTCGGTGTAATCAAGCGCTATTGATTTACCGCCTTGCTCCCCGATGATCTCCGCCCTGAGCTCGCTGCCGCTATCCGCGTAGGAAGGGTAGGCCAGGAAAGATAATGCTCCTAGAGTCATAAAAATTACCTTCATATATTTTCCTCTCCGTTATTGGTATCCACATTATAATGCGCCACCAGCCCACCAAACGCCGTTCACTCATCAAGTCAGATTCCGCATATTTAAAGATTTCTGTATGTACAAAGATTATTGAGAAGAATTTACATTTATGATAGCATAGGACAGTATCGGTAAAAAGGAGGAGCAAGATGGAAATTAAAAAATGGAAATCGATATTGTTTGTCGGGCTTATCGTTTTTGGTTTCCCGGGTTCGATTTTGCCGAATAAAGTTCATGCGGATGATGGGGAATACGTGTCGGGTTGCTGCCAGTTCTTTATGGAAAAAAGCCGGGGTGTTTATATCCATCCTCGCCCGATCCATGCGCCAATAACATGAACGGGAAGTTCCTCGAGGGTGAGAAATGTGACATCGATACGGGCTACTGCTCGGGATATACGGCAGACGAGCCAGCCTCATCCGAGTGAACGTAGTCTATGCGTCTTATTTCTGACCCTTTGCCCAAACCTTTTTCAAGAGGGAAAGGTATCTGCGGGAGTCGGTTGATTTCCCTCTGCGGGGCATTATATTACCCCCATGGAAAAGGTGGTCTGCACTCATCCGAGGGCAAGGCGCGATTACGACATCGAGGAAAACTACGAGGCCGGCATCGAGCTCAAGGGCTCCGAGGTGAAATCGCTGCGCGTGAACCAGGCGAGCATAAAGGAGAGCTTCGCCATGATCAGGGACGGCGAGGTGTTCCTCATTAACAGCTACATCGCTCCCTACGAGCAGGCGAACCTCTTCAACCACGAGCCCCGCCGCGACCGGAAGCTCCTCCTCAACAAACGCGAGATTAACCGTCTCATGGGCAAAACCCTCATCCGCGGCTACACCCTCATCCCGCTCAAGGTCTACTTCAAAAAGGGCAAGGCCAAGGTGGACCTCGCCCTCGGCAAGGGCAAGAAGGTCCACGACCGCCGCGACGACATCAAGAAACGCGAGGCCGACAGGGAGATGGAAAAGGCCCTGAAGCGCCGCTACTGATTGTAGCGTCCTTCCTCCGTGTAGTGTATCCTTATAATCCCTCCGGGCGTCGCCCGGGGTTGAAATCGGCGTAACCGTAATTATTTTATTTAAAGCGGGTTACGCTGCATTACTCAGGTTTGTACTGTTCTTTGACATGGGGGCGACATGGCTTCGACGGGGAATGGGATAGTTTGTGCTGCATGCCGAGCTTCTACTAACTCGTAAAACTGGTGGAGCACACACAAGTGCCGAAAATGACTTTGCACTCGCTGCCTAACTGAGCGGCGACGGCTCCTTAATGCGCGCTCGCGGGATTAAGAGGGCCGACGACTAGCGAGCTGGTCCGATGGCGACGCACTGGACACCTGAGGACGAGACAAAATTCGGTGCTGGCGGTGAAAACCCTGTCTATCGGTAACTTCACTGCGAGACTAAACGATAGACTAAGCATGTAGAGGCCTTTCGAGTCTCTTTCTCGGACCCGGGTTCGATTCCCGGCGCCTCCACCATTTAGAAAAGACAAACCCGTCTCTCTGGGGTCATTCTCCGGGGTGACGGGTTTTCTTTTTCCCCTTGCTTCTAAAGGGTTTGCGCCCGTTTCACATCTTTCCAAAGCACCTCTCCGCACCATCGATTCTCCCCATCTTCCAGCCTCTCTTTCTCTGTTTGGCCCCTGATTCTCTGTTTTCTCCGGACCAAGTCCGAAGCTCGTCCGGAAAGCTACATCCTTGATTGATATGGGTTTGTGGCTGGTTGCCATTTTTGGCGGTTGTCTTAGGTCATCGCTCGACGCCGCAACCGGACGTTTTTTTCGAACTCGCCTGCATCGGCCGTGAAAAGAAGCGCGGTCAACTCCGGTTTCCAGACCCCCAAAGTAGAAAAGCCGACGCTGATGGTCGGCTCTCTGGGGTGGTCTCGGGTCCGGTCGTCAGTCGGTGGCGAAGCCGAACTGGCGGCGCTGCTCGGCCCAGTCCTCGGGAAAGGTCTGGGTCAGCTTGGCCAGCGAGAGTCCGTTGGGTTCCTCGCCGTTGATCAGGGCTTCGACGATGTCAGGGGCCAGAGTCGTCAGCTTGAGGATGCGGGCCACATACGAGCCATCGACGTCGAGGGTACGGGCAAGCTCGCTGATGGACTTGATCTGCCCGGATTCGAGGATGTCGGCCCAGGAAAAGGCCCGTCCCAGCGCTTGGAGGATGGCGGACTGCACCGGTTCCTGCGCTCCGATGATTTCTCCATCCAGGGCCTGGGGAGCGATGACCGTCTTGCGGCCACGCATGCGCCGGATCAGCATCGGGATGTGGATCTGCAGGTTGCCGTTGTCGGCAACGGTAATGGTCGGCTTCATTTTCATCGGCTTGCCCTCCGTTCGGTGACTTCGCATGCCAGACCAGCCAGCTCGGCGATGAGCGTTGTCAGCCCGTTGGTTCGCAGCTCCATGTCGATTCCGGTCTCGCGGATCTCGACCTTATCCACCAGGAGGCGGATGAGCCGATTTCGCTCCACTGGGAAAAGGTCTTCCCAGAAGCCCTCGACATTCTGGAAGGCCTCCGACACATCCTGTTCCGTGATGCTGTTCCCCTGGTAGGCTCTGCAGCGCTCGCTCACATGGGTCAGTTGTTTCGAGAGCTCGACCGCCTGGCGGTTAACCGTCGTCAGCATCTCGGTCTTGCCCGGCTGATCGCTGCCGGGTTTCATCAGTTCGAGTGCTTGCTCCCGCGCCTGCGACAGTTCCATCTCGAGTTGGGCTTTCTGCTTGAACAGCCGCTCCCGCTCCGCCTGCTCGATGTCCCGGGCCGCGAAGTAAGTTTTGGCCACCAGCGTCGGTGTGCGGAACACCGCGCTCAACTGCTCGATCACCGCCTGCTCGATGTCCCCGGCGGGAATTCGTTTGAGGGGGCATCGGCTCACGGTCCGCTTGCTGTCCTTCTGGCAGATGTAATAGGTGTAGTGGCGGCCGTTCTTGCGGGCGTAGGTCGGTCCCATCGAGCAGCCGCAGTGGCCGCAGCGGATGACGCCCTTCAGCGGGGCGACCATTTTGGTCCTGGCCATGGAAACCTTGACCGGTTTGTTGTCCTCCAGGATGGCCTGCACCTTGTCCCAGGTTGCCCGGTCGATGATCCCTTCGTGCTCGCCGGGGTAACTGCGATCCTTGTGGGCGATCTCGCCGATATAGATTCGATTGTTGAGCAGCCGGTAGATGTGGGCGGTGTTCCATTCGGAGCCCTCGCGCACCTTTCCTTTCTTGGTGGTCCAGGCCTTGGTGCGGTATCCCTGTTCGTTCAATTCCTGGCCCAGCTTCTTGGCCGAGCCGATCTGGATGAACCGGCGGAAGATGTACTGCACCGTCCTGGCTTCATCCGGGTTGACCAGCAGCTTCTTGTTGTCCCTGTCGACGTCGTATCCGAGGATGGGTACGCCGCCGCAGTATTTCCCCCGGCGCTTGGCGGCCGCCACCTTGTCCCGGATACGTTCGGCGATGACCTCCCGCTCGTACTGGGCGAAGGTGATCAGGATGCCGAGAAACATCCGGCCGGTGGGATCAGTGGTGCTGAAGTGCTGGGTGACCGAGACGAAGCTGACACCCTTCTCGTTGAAGAGGTCGATCATCTTCATGAAGTCCAGCAGCGAGCGGGACAGCCGGTCGACCTTGTAGACGACGATCACATCGATCTTCCCGGCGTCGATGTCCGCCAGCAGGCGGCGCAGCCCCGGACGCTCCATGTTCCCGCCCGAGAAACCACCATCGTCATAGCGATCCGGCAGAGCCGTCCAGCCCCGCATCCTCTGAGCTTCGATATAGTGTTCCGCCGATTCCCGTTGCGCATCCAGCGAGTTGAACTCCTGCTCGAGCCCTTCCTCATGACTCTTGCGGGTGTAAATGGCGCAGCGCAGGGTCTTGTTTTTGCCCGGCGCGACATTGCTGTTATCAAGCATCCGAACCTCCCTCGGCTTTTCTGCCGTAAACCTTCTTCAGTCCGAAAAAGACTTTCCCGTTCCAGCGCGTCCCGGTGATCTCTCTGGCCACCGCGCTGAGCGACCGGAAGGTGCGGCCTTCGAACTCGTAGCCATCGGCAAGGACGATCACCTCATAGCGCCGGTCGTTCCATACCCGCACCAGTCTGGTCCCGGGCAGGATCGCCTCGTTTGATTTCCGCTCTTCAGGGATGCGTCGATTGACAGTGGCGACCGGGTCCTCCTTGGCGGCCTGCTGGAGATGGACCTTGGCCTGCTCGGACAGCCCACCGTAGAAAAGCTCCTGGATGCGATAGGCCAGCCGCTTGATGAGGAATTGCTTTTTGTACTGGGGCGGCTCTTCGCCGTAGAGGTCGAGCCATTTTTCCCGGAGCTGCTCCAGGGACATGGATTGCAGCAGGGCCATCTGCCGAAGGACCGAGTTTCGGGTTCGGTCCTGATTCTTGCCGCCCGTGGCGGCATTCTGTAACTCATTCATTTTCAACTCCTTATTTTGGTTTCCGGACGAGTTGTCATGAATGAATGCTCTGTTCCGGCAATGAATCAAGTCCTTCTCCGAGCACAGGGGAAGAATCTTCGAAAACCTCTAACTCATTGCTTACACATGCTTTTTTTGCCTTTCGGCGCAGGATCGCAGTGGCCAGAATGGAAACGGCTGACTGGAGCCTCGCCTCACCCGATAGGCGGCCGGGTTTGCCGCTTTCGCCAAGGTCATCCGTCCCCGGCACATCATTCATTTCCTGTACATCCAACATCGAACACCTCCGGTGGGACCGGGGGACTGGATGGTGTGGATGCCAGAAAACGGTGGCGGTCGGGATGCGCGTTCGATGGCACCCACAACCGCCTCAGCTCCGCCTCTGGTCGGTTATCTGGTTGTGCCCGGCTTTAACCGGACTTGCGTTCGTTACCTACCGGAGGGACATGCAAGATGACGGAATCAGATGAAAAGTCCTGTTTTTGATTGACCTGATATTCATCAGGTCGTATATTTCTTGGTCATAAATTGGGCTTAATCCGCTCAGTGGCCATGACACGGAGCAATCGCCATGGGAAAGAAAAAGCTATCGGAAATAACCGACCCGCAGGCCAGGACGCTGAGGGTCATTTGCCAAATCATCGATGAAAAGGGGTTGCCGCCAACGGTGAAAGAATTGTCGGAAGTCCTCGGTATCAGCCACGCGAGCGCCCACGAGCAGATCGCTCAACTGGTTCGGAAAGGCTATCTGAAGAAAGAAGCTCGTAAGGCCCGGAGCATCGTCGTCATCAGGAGGCCCGAATAACGATGCCGGGTCGCGACAAATAAGGAGATCGACATGGGGCACGTCAGACTTGGGAGCCTTCCAAGATCGAGGGCATGGAAAGAGGTGGTCGGCCTGATCACGGCCGGTGCCGATGTGTCCCAAATCGCAAACGCCACAATACGGGCTGCTGACAAGGCCTTCTCATTTGTGCTCAACGATGAGGGGTTTACCGAGGCGGTATGGTTGATGACCCAGCTTGCCATTGCTGCCAAGAAGGACAACTTCAACGATCACCTGCAGTCGGTCGGCATCAATCTGCCGCAGGACACCTCATTGCCCGACGTTGCCGCCGCTGTTGCAGAGGCAATGGATCGGAAACTGGAGTCCAACGGTAGCCGCTCTGACTTGGGTGAGATGTCGCAGCGGGCCTTGGTTGGAGCATTGGTCGAACACATCTCTCCCAAGCTGCCCTCCTTGTTTACGCCAGACGCCAGTGACGTTCAGGCAGCATTGGCGTCGCTCGGGAAAAAACGGGAGTTCGGCGAGTTGTCCCGCACGTTCTTCGCCAAGCTGACCAACGAGAGCATGAATTATTTCCTGTCAAAAACGCTGGCGACCCATCTGGGCGAAGGCCAGCGCTTTGCCACCATGAATGAAATGGGACAATTCGAGAAAGCCCTGACCACGCACTGCAAAGAAGCATCCCTGATCGTCGAACAGTTTTCGGCGGATTGGTTTTCCAAGCACAAATACGAAGAAGGCGGTGACATCTCCCGGGAGTCGTCCAACGGCTTCGCCTCCTATGCGCTGAAGAAAATGAAGGACGAATTGAAAGAAGGAGCGCGAGCCGATGCAAGATAAGCGTTACATCATCTGCGGAAACGCACCGACCAGCGGAATCGAGGAGAACCCGAATCGGGATTTGCGCCTGCGCTTGTGGGGCAAAGATGGGCCGGACAAGATCACCCTACGCATTGAGGACATCCACAAAAAGATGAGCAAGGACGTGCCGGATTCCTTCCAGGATCTGCTCGAAATTGCCACCTACGTCTACAGCGCCGACCAGGCCATTCCCCGTGGGGCCGATGACGTTGATTCCTTTGGTCATGGTTGGCGGAGAAACCTGCATTTCATCATTCCGGTCCGGAACCCGGATTTCTGGAATGGTGAGGAGATTCAGCAGGCCCTGTGCTCGACGCTTGGGTTCCTGTCTGATGACAGCTATCACTTCGAATTCACCAAGCTGACAGAGGCTCAGGCATTCCAGGGCTACCTGGACTTCAACGATGACGGGCGTCTTCTCGGTTATCCGGAGCAGGTGGTGATGTTTTCAGGCGGGCTGGATTCGCTGGCCGGAGCTATCGACGAGGTGTTGAACGAAAAGCACCGGGTCGTTCTGGTGACTCACAAGTCAACCCCGAAGCTCAACAAGCGCCACCGCCGCCTGGAAAAGATGATCGCCGACAAGGCCGGGGAAAACGCTCCGCTCCACATCGGCGTTCGCGTCAACAAGAACAAGGGGCTGAACTACGAGTACACTCAGCGGAGCCGCTCCTTTCTATACGTGTCCATCGGCGCGACCATCGCAAAAATGATCAACCTGAAGAGCGTCCGTTTCTACGAGAACGGCGTCATCAGTCTGAATCTGCCGGTCTGCGCCCAGGTCGTCGGCGGCCGAGCAACGCGCACCACCCATCCCAGGGTAATCCGAGGGTTTCAGGAAATCATCAGCCTGGTAGCTGGCGAACCTTTCACCATTGAAAATCCCTACATCTGGAAAACCAAGGCTGACGTCGTCGGGGTCATCACCAAAGCCGGATGCCAGGAGATGATCGCGGCATCGACCACCTGCACGCACACCTGGGAGATGACCAATCACCATACCCACTGCGGCACCTGCTCGCAGTGCATCGACCGGCGCTTTGCCGTGATCGCTGCCAAGGCCGATCAGTATGACCCTGTCGATGCCTACAAGGCCGACATCTTCACCCAAAGCCGAAGCAAGGACGAGGACAAGATCATGGCGGCCGCATACCTGGAACGTGCCAACCAGGTCCGTGATCAGGATGACATCACCCAGTTTATCGCTCGATTCAGCGAGGTGAGTCGGGTCTTCCGCTACCTGAATGGGAACCCCGGAAGCGTGGCCCAGAAGGTCTATGACCTTTACAAGCGCCACGCCAAGGAGGTCTGCGAAGCGATGGACACCATGGTCGCCCGCAACATCACCGCCATCCGCCAGCGCACATTGCCGGGAGACTGCTTGCTTCGGACGGTCTATGAATCGGGATCGGTGATCTCAGTCCCAGCCATTCCGGTCGAGCTGAAGCAACCGGACAACTACTTCAGAAAGCGCGGGGGTGTCTGGGCCGCACGCTTTAACGGTAACGCCGAGGTGCTCGTGACGGGTGTCGACAAAGGAGCCGAGTACATCAACTTCCTCCTGGCAAGGCCCAACAAGGAAACCTCGGTCTACGAGATCGTCTGCGGGTTTGCCATCGATAGCTGCAACGCGGTCCTGAACTCCAATGAGACCGACGAAGGTTTTCAGGTCACCCAGGGGGTTCCGTTGGGTGATACCGGTTTCGTTGCCGACCGCAAGGCCGTCGAGCAATACCGGGAGACGGCTCACGACCTTCTACGAGAGATTGAAGAAGCCCGGGCAGAAAACAACGATGCCGAGATTCAGCGACTGGAAGACGAAATGACCCAGATCACCGCCGCAATCAACGAGGCGGTTGGTCTGGGTGGCAAACTCCGGAAATCCCACGACAAGCGGAAGAACATCCGCGACGCCTTTCGTAACGCCGTGAACCGGGCCATCAAGTATCTGGAGAAGTATGACAAGCCGCTGGCCGCCCACCTGAAGGAATCCATCAAGTGCGGCAACGAGCCTGTCTACCGGACCGAAGAGGAGATCGTTTGGGAGGTCCGCCCGATAGTCAACGAGTGACCCGGGACCACCCAGGAAGAAAAAACTAAAAAAAATTTCCGCTACGCCAAATGTAGCCATTGCGACGCCGGATGTAGCGCCTTCCCCAATGAAGGCGCGATCCGGCGTTTTTTATTGGTCAGCACAGGGTTGGCCACCGGGCGTGCCAGAACTTCCGAACAAGGAGACTGGCAGTGGCACAAATCAACAAAGCACACCTCACCCCACCGAAGCGGCGACTCATCGAGCTGATGCAGGACATCAACTTCGGCCGCATCACCAACATTCCGGTCCGCGACGGCGAGCCGGAACTCACCCCTGACACGGTCATCGAGCGCGAGATCAAGCTGGGCGGACAGAGCGGTCCCCGGCCCGAGCGCGACCAGGATGACTTCATCCTCAAGCAAGAGGTCGTGGCGCTGCTGGAGCACCTCGCGCAGATGGGCAGCGGAAAAGTCTGCCTGCTCGAGATCAAGCACGGTCTCCCGTTCCTGATGCGCATCGAGGAACGGGCAGCCTGAACACGTAACGACCTGAACCCTTAGACACTGGACAACAAGCTGGACGCATGGCGGAGGCTGTTGTGGGTGTCGCCGAGCCGAATACGGCAATTGGCGGCGTACCTGCGACCCCTTCGCCCACGCGACAGCTTTGTCCTGTGATCTGGCCCGTGCCGACACCCACGCGGACCTCCTCCTCGCTCCGAGGAGGCCCCGATGGTTTCACAGAATTCTTACGACGGCATCGACAAGTATGCCGCCGACCTCATTCGGCATAAAGCACGTCAACTCGTAGGCAAGGCCGGATTCACCGAGGACGACAGACCCGACCTCGAACAGGAACTGATGATCGATCTGCTGCAGCGGATGCGGCATTTCAATCCCGCCAAGGCCAAGAAGACCACCTTCATGGCCCGGATCGTCGAACGTCACATCTCCACCATTCTGGAGGCCCGGTTCGCCCAATGCCGGGACTGGCGGCTCTGCCAAACCTCACTCAACGAACCCCTCGATAACGGCGAAGGCGACACCACCGAGCGGATCGACTTCCTGGACAGCGAGGGCTCTCTGGGAAGCGGCACCCGCGAGACAAGGGAGCGCCTCGCCCATGAGATCCGCATGGACCTCGACCGGGCCATCGCCTCGCTGCCGGAAGAGCTCCGGTATCTGTGCGTGCGCCTGCACGACAGCACCATGGCCGAAATCGCCCGGGAGATGGGCATCCCCAGAACCACCCTCTACGACCGGCTGAGCAAGCTGCGGGAGGCTTTCAGCGAGGCTGGCCTGACCGACTACCTGTGATCTCCGACGCATCAGCCCCGGCTCCGGTAAGTAAGCACCGTGCCGCATGGTGCGGCTATCCGGGGCCTCGGAAATCAGAACCTGAACAAAAGAGGAGTTCAACCATGACTCACGACACCTACAAGTACCGTTTTGACGAGTCGGTCCCGGCCCAGGAACTGGAAGACACTTTCATGCTGGCGATGCTGGCCGTCGAAAGCCTGCATGGCCGTTCCCGTGTGCGGATGGAGAGCCGGTTCAATCTGGACAAGGCCCGCCGTACCTGCGTGATCGACGCCTCCACCGATGTCGGCAGTGATCTCGCCCGCATCTTCACCGGCTTCGCCACCAAGGAATACGGCGAACGCTCGGTCCTGATCGAACGATCTCAGCCGTCGGGTTGCGCCTGCGCCTCCAAGCATCGCGCAGCGCCAGCCGCCGCCGAAGCGGGGGTGGCGGTATGAGCGAGCTGATGACCACCACCTATTCCATGTGGCGGCTGTTCCGCAACTGCCGCATGGCCTGCAAGTGGCGCTACATCGACGAGCTGGTGCCGCTCGAGCGCGACCCCAATCTGGCCTTTGGCTCGGTCATTCACGACTGCCTGGAGAGCTGGCACGGCGAGCGGGATCTGGCCAAGGTCCTCGACCACATCGACCGGACCTATCCGAACCGAGCGCAGGACGATCATCAACAGGCCGACTGGCATCTCGCCCGAGCCATGATGAGCGCCTATGCGGAACACTACCCGGCTGAAGCGTTCGAGGTCGTCGCGCTCGAGAAGACCTTCGAAGGTCCCATCGTCAACCCGGCGACCGGCGCGACCTCGCGAAGTTTCCTTCTCGCCGGAAAGGTGGACGGCATCGTCCGTCAAGATGGTCAGTATTTCCTGCTGGAACACAAAACCGCTTCACAGATCGACGCCAGCTACCTGGAGCGGCTGTGGACCGATTTCCAGATCATCCTCTACGCCTGGTACCTGGAGCAGACCCTCGGCATCACGGTCAGCGGCATCATCTACAACGTCCTGGTCAAGGCCAAGCTGCGCCAGGGCAAGGGTGAAACCGAAGCCGAATTCGAGGCCCGCCGGGCGGAGCTGATCGCCAAGTCGAAAACCGGCAAGAGCAGCGCCAAGCGCAAGTTGCCCGAGGACGACGACACCTTCCAGCAGCGGCTCCAGGAGAAGTACCTCGAGCCGGGCATGTTCCACCGCGAGGTGCTCTACATCTCCCGCGACCAGTTCGATGAACTGCGGGCGGAGCTGTGGGAACTCTCCAAGGCCATGCTCGACGCCCGTCGGCGCGACACCTTCTACCGCAACACCAGCTACTGCTTCCAGTACGGAAGGCCCTGCGCCTACTTCCAGCTCTGCCGCTCGGGCGGCAACCCCAACGTCATCGAAAACCATTTCCAACGGATCGCCCCGCACGAAGAGCTGCGGGACGGAGCCGGTGAAGACGCCGCTCCGGTGTTTTGAAATCCCAACCATAAGGAGACGAAGCCATGCTTCCCAAGACCAAAAGCAAACCCAAACACACACTCTCGGACCTCACCGCCCTGGTGTACGGCCCGAGCAAGATCGGCAAGAGCACCTGGTGCTCCAAGGCCGATGACGCACTGTTCCTGGCGACCGAGCCGGGTCTGAACGCCCTGGAGGTGTTTCAGACCCCGATCACCTGCTGGGACGACCTTCTGCAGGCCTGCGCGGAAATCGCCGAGGGCAAGCACGAGTTCAAGACCATCGTCGTCGACACGGTGGATAACGCCTACAAGATGTGCTCGGACTACGTCTGCAAGAAATTCAAGATCGAGCACGAGTCCGACCTGGGCTACGGCAAGGGCTACGCGCTGATCAACAACGAGTTCCAGCGCGTCATCAACAAGCTCGCCTTCCTGCCCTATGGGCTGATCCTGATCTCCCACTCCCAGGAGCGGGACATCGAGACCCGGACCGGCAAGCACACCCGCATCGTGCCGACGCTGCCGGAGAAGGCGCGGAAACTGGTCACCGGCCTGGTGGACCTGATCCTGTTCTGCGACCTGGACATGAAAACCGGCGAGGACGGTAAGCCTGTATGGCAGCGCGTGATGCGCACCAAGCCCAGTCCCAACTACGACGCCGGTGACCGCACCGGCCGACTCCCCGAAGTCATCCCCCTCGATTTTTCGAGCTTCATGAAAGCGTTCAACAACACGGCAGCCGGAGCTGCGGCGAGTGCCGCCCGGCCGAAGCCGGAGCCGACCGCGAGTGCGGCGGCGAAACCTCAACAGTAAGGAGATCCGACCATGGAACACTACGAAAACCAATCCAACAGCAACCTCGACCTGGCGCAGTTCGACGACGCCTTCGAAACCGCCGAAGTCGAGGAACGTGAGTTCGAGGCCGTCCCCGACGGCAAGTACCAGGTCAACGTCGACCGGGTCGAACTGACCCGCGCCCAGACTTCGGGCAATCCCATGCTCAAGTGGACACTGCGCATTCTCGCGCCGACCCACAAGGGCCGTCTGCTCTGGCGCAACAACGTCATGGCCAGCAACGAGAACATCAAGTGGCTCAAGCAGGACCTTTACACCTGCGGGCTGCAGCTCCAGAAGCTCTCCGACCTGCCGGGTCACCTCGAGCAGCTTCTCAACATCAAGCTGGAGGTGACCAAACGCACTCGCGGTGAAAACGAGAACATCTACTTCAACCGTCGCATTGTCATGGCCGACGATGCCGGGGCTCCCGGCGCGGCGATGGACGACATGATCCCGTTCTGATGATGGACCGGATCACCGTTGTCGTCGACACCCGTGAACAGGAGCCCTACAGCTTCGATACAGACAAGGTTTCGGCGGTTCGCAAGGCGCTGCCCGCCGGTGATTACTCGCTGGTCGGCCTCGAGGAGCGGGTGGCGGTGGAGCGCAAATCCCTGACGGATTTCGTCTCCACCGTCATCCGGGGGCGAAAGCGGTTCCACCGCGAGCTGGAAAAGCTCTCCGCCTACGAATCCGCCTGTGTGGTTGTCGAGTGCAACTTTCGCGATCTGGTCGATGGCCGCTACCGCAGCGATGCCCACCCGCACGCGCTGATCGGAACGGTCGCCTCCATCGTCGTCGACTTCGGTGTCCCCGTCTACTTCTGCTCGGACCGGCAGGCCGCCTGCCGTTTTGTCGAGGAGTACCTGACACGTTTTCACCGGAGGATCGCGAGATGCCAAAAAGAAATGAGAGTAACCCGGCGCGACTCCGGGGAAGAATAGAGCGCGTTTACTATGCCGGACCCAAGTTCTCCGCAGGCCGACTGCTCACCCCGACCGGTGAGGAGGTCCAGTTCGCGGGCAATTTGTTTGCCCGGGAAAATCAACCTGTGGTCCTGCTCGGGTCGTGGTCCACCCATCCCAAATACGGCCGTCAGTTCAAGGTCGACGGGATGGAGCACGACCTCGAACTCGATCCGGAAGGGCTGATCCACTATCTGGCCAACCATCCGGAGATCAAGGGCATTGGTCCGGCCAAGGCCAGATTGATCGTCGAGAGCTTCGGCGACGCCTTTGAAGAAACCCTTCTGAGTGACCCCGAGCGCATCGCGCTCAAGGCTCGGCTGCCGCTGGACGCGGCCCGGCGGCTGCGTGACGAGTGGTTGAAGAACCGCAGCGTCAACACCGTCATGGCCTGGCTTTCGGCATTCGGCTTGACCCATCATCAGGTCACCACCCTGGTCGAAAGACTCGGCGGGAACTGCCTCGATATTCTGAAGGAAGACCCGTACATCCTCATTCGGGAGATCCGGGGATTCGGCTTCAAGAAGGTCGACAAGATCGCCCGCAAGCTGGGCACCCCCAAGGACCACGTTCCCCGTATCCGGGCCGGTCTGCTGTTTTGCGTCCGTGATGCCCTGGACAATGGCCACTGTTGGATCGAATACGAGGATCTGGTGGACCAGACCAATCTGCTGCTGGTCATGGATGCCCTGGACAGCCGGGTCCGCATCGAGAGCGCCCTCGACGCGCTCATCGAAGAACAGGCGCTTGCCTGCGATTCCCACGGCGGACGGTTCGTGGTCGCTCTGCCGGAGATCGTCCGCATGGAGCGGGAGCTGGCCTCGCTGTTCGGCCAGGCCGAAACACCCAACCCGCATTTCAAGTCCGTTAAGAAACTCGATGCCCTGATTCGGCGCTGCGCTACGACGCTGAACGAGAAGCAGCTCGACGCGGTCCGCTTGGCCCTCAAGCACAGCATCAGCCTGATTTCGGGTGGAGCCGGTTCGGGCAAGAGCTACACCATTTCGGTCATCAACACGATTTGCGAGGAGAGCGATCTGGAGGTCGTGCTCGCCGCGCCGACCGGCAAGGCGGCAAAGCGCCTGGAGGAAGTCAGCGGCCGCAGCGGCACCACCATTCACCGCCTGCTCGGCTATGACGGCAAGGGTTTCTCGCGCAGTAAGGAGAATCCCATCGATGCCGACGTCCTGGTGGTCGACGAGTTTTCGATGGTGGACGTGCCCCTGGCCTGGCATCTGTTCGAGGCGGTCGACCTGTCGCGGACCACGGTGCTGTTGGTAGGTGACCACAACCAGCTTCCGCCGGTGGGACCCGGAAACATCCTGCGCGATCTGATCCAGACACGCGCCATTCCCACGGTCATCCTCGACAAGGTCGTGCGCCAGGCTGGCGTCCTCAAGGAGAACTGCACCGCCGTTCTCAAGGGCGAGGTGCGCAAGACCAGCGAGGCGTCGGTGACCGGATGCCGGGATTGGTACCTGGTGGATCAGTTCACCGATCCGATGGCGGCACGCTCGTTTCTGCTGGAGCTGTTTCAGGAGCGGCTCGACGCCCTGGGGTTCGACATCATCAAGGATGTGCAGGTGCTGACGCCGACCCACAAGGGACCGCTCGGCACCAAGGAACTCAACGAGGAACTGCAGCGGCTCATCCAGCGCAAACTCTGGAACACCGAGGTCCCGCCGGTCGCCATGGGCCGCCGCGCCCCGTTTCTCAAGCACGACAAAGTCATCCAGACCCGGAACAACTACGACCTGAACGTGATGAACGGTGCCATCGGCTATGTGGTCGATGTCCTCGCGAACGGCACGTTGGTCATCGACTTCGACGGCATGCCGGTGGAACTGGAGAAGGGGTCGCCCGACCTTCAGGACCTGCAACTCGCCTATGCGCTCACCATACACAAAACCCAGGGTTCCGAGTTCCCCTGCGCCGTGGTGGTGGTCCACAAGGCGCATTCCTTCATGCACCACCGCAATCTGCTCTACACCGGGGTGACTCGTGCCCGGCGCACCGCCATTGTCCTGGGTGACCATTGGGGCATCCAGAACTGCGCCAAGCGGTGCCAGGTGGATGACCGCCGGACCTTTCTGCCCCTGTTTCTGGACGCCGCCCAGCACGCGGATGCCGATTTCGCCCGTGTCGCGGAGGCCGAATGAGCATGGGCGGAACGGATAACGTCAGGGAGTATTACCGGCTCGTCACCGAGATGGACATCGGTGACGTGGCCCGGGAACTCCTGCCGGGACGGATCACCCAGGAGACCGGCCAGCGCTTGATGTGCGACTGCCCCAACCATCAGAGCCAGTCGCGCCTGTCGCTGCACGTGATGCTCGACAAACAGGGCTGGTACTGCTTCGGCTGCGGGGTTGGCGGCGATGTGCTGCAGCTCGTGGAGTTCATTCAGACGGGCTCGGTCACCGCCGGGCAATCCGGTCCGATGCCGGACAGCCACCGTCAGGCCCGGGACTATCTCGCCAAGAAGGCGGGCTTGCCGCCGCTGTCGCGCTATGGCCTCAGCCAGGAGCGTCTCGCCCAGACGGAGGCCGACCGCGCCTTCGAACTGCGGGTCAAGGACGCGCTGACCTCGCTGGCCAGGCTTTACCACGCCAGACTCAAAGAGTCGCCGGAGGTCCTCGACTGGCTGAAATCCAAATACGCCCTGAGCGAGGAGACCATCGACGATCTCCTGATCGGCTACGCGGACAACGCGTCCGGCGCGGTCGCCCAACTGACCGGGGGTGAGGACGGTTTCTCCAAGCGGGAGCTCGCCGCCACCGGCGCTTTCCGTCCCACCAGCCAGGACGGCCTGACGCCATTTTTCGAGCGCCGGATCGTCTTTCCCTACTGGAGCCGTGGCCGGGTGGTGTTCATGATCGGCCGCAAGACGCCGTGGACCCCGGACGTTGGCTGGGAGCAAGGGAAATACAAGAAACTGCCGGTTCACGACGAACACCAACGGCCTTACGTCGCCGACTTCATCAACAACGCGCTGCTGTTCAACGAGGACTGCCTGCTGGCGAGGCCCGGCAAGGTGATCATCACCGAGGGGGTGACCGATTGCTTGGCGCTGATGCAACTGGGCCTGCCCACCGTATCTCCGGTCACCGTCCGCATCCGGGCCGCCGATTGGGAGCGCCTGATCCCCAAGCTGCGCGGCGTCGAAACTGTCTACATCTGCCAGGACAACGAACTCTCCCAGGCCGGTCTCAAAGGGGCGCTGCAAACCGCTCGCACCCTGGCCGAACACAAAATCGACACCCGCCTGGTGACGCTGCCCTTGTCGGAGACACAGCTCTCGGCCCGGCAGGAGCTGACCGAACGCTTCGGCCTGACGGCGAGCGTGGGGCCGAAGGAGCTGGCCAAGCTGCTGGCGGGACGTCCCGCCGAGGAAATCCAGGCGGCCGAGGCGCTTCTCGCCACCGCCAAGATCGACGTCAACGATTACATTGCCGCCGGGCATACCCGGGAGGATTTCGAACGCCTGCTCGCCGAGGCCAGCACGCCCATCGAGTTCGGCGTGCGCTCGCTGCCCGAGGGCGCTGAAGAAGAGGAACGCAACCGCCTGCTCGAACCGATCCTGGGAGAGATTTCCGAGCAGTCGCCGCTGGAACAGGCCCGCCTGCTGAAGCTGGTGCAGGAGCGCATCGGCGGTGGCGTTTCGATGGCCACCCTCAAAGAGCAGATCCGCGCCATCCAGAAGGACCGCAAGGTCGAGTTCCGCAACGAAAAGAAAAAGGCCAAGCGGATGTCCGGCGCGATGCCCGGATCATGCCGCGCCCGGGTCGACGAGGTGCTGATCGACACGGAACTTGAGAACGGCGCTCCCGACTACACCCTGGCCGCCGAGGCGGCCTACGACTGGTTCACCGCCAACGGTGCCCAGTTCTTTCACACCCTGCAGGGCGAGCCGTTCATGTATTTCGACAACGCCATCTACTGGATGGATTCACCGGACAGGGGCCGCAAGCGCCATTACGCGGCCATGCTCTATAAGCACACGGGCATGGTGCCGACCTCCAACGGCGGACGGACATTTTTCGAGGTACTGCCCAGCCTGGCTATGATCCGAGGCCAGGTGCGCGACCATTTTTCCTGGCTGCACACGGATGTGGCTTCCTACACCGTCTATTTCAACCTGAACAATCCGGAGCACGAGATCGCCAAGATCACCCCGGACGAAATTCAGATCATGAAGAACGGCGGCAACGAGGATGGCATCATCCTGGACGGCTCGCGGAAGATGAAGCCGCTGAAATTCCTGCCAGACGCCGATCTCGAAGAGGCGGACCGGCTCCTGGTCGATCTGCTGGTGGGCAACATGACCTGTCCACAGGGGGATCGCTTTCTCATCCTTTCCTGGCTCTCCTGTTTCCTGCTGATCGATTTTGCCGGGACGCGGCCCATGACCCGTTTCGAGGGTTCGGCCGGATCGGGCAAGACCACCGCCAGCAAGATCACGTCGACGCTTCTTTACGGCGAGCCCCAGCACAAGAAGGCCACCGATGCGGCGAACTACACCGACGGCTCGCAGAACCCGCTCATCGTCCTCGACAACATCGAGGTCAAGCAGATGACCGAGGATCTGACCACCTTCATGCTGACCAGCATCACCGGCATCGCCAAGGAGAAACGCAAGAGCGGCACCGACAGCGAGACCATCACCGAGCGGACCAAATGCCTGCTGAACACCACCGGCATCGAGCCGCTGTGCGGGGAGCTTTCGGAGATCCTGTCGAGGTCCTTCGTCATCAACTTCGACCTCGCCAACCAGGCAAGCGACTGCTTTCTGGAATCGGAGGTCATTTCCGCCATCCAGCAGAACCGGGACCTGATCATCTCGGCCATCATGAAGCGAACCAGTCATGTTCTGGCGATGATCCGGGACGGAGCCCAGAAGCAGGTCATGCGCCTGCTGCACCGAACCATGCCGACCCATGGCAAGCGCCGTTGCAACGATTATCTGAGCCTGATGTACCTGATGATGCTGGCCGGGTCCGAGGAACACGAGGTAACCACCGGACTCGAGGATCTGAGCCCGCTGTTCATCGAGCAGATCCATTCCATCAACGACACCAGTCAGGAGATGGCGCGGGAGTCGAACCCCATTGCCACGGCGCTGGCGTCGCTCTTCCATGCCTACCGGAATGCGGTGGAGCTGGACGAGAAGGCCCGCTACGGCGAGGACGACCGGGCAAACCACGTCGTCGGGTTCATCGAACGCTACCAGGTGCGGTTCGAAAACGAGAACACCATGGAGCCGGTGTCGGCTGGACGGCTGCTCGCGGCGCTGCGCAGGGTTGGCCGGGAATTCAACCTCGAATTCGAATACAAAAAGCCCGCCCAGCTCGGTCGGCGCATCAGCAACGACCTGGACGTCATCCGGGACGCCGGGTTCGACATCGACCGGCAGCGCAACGCCCACACCAAAAACTTCGAGTACCGGATCGGTCGTAGAGGTGCTTAACGAGAAATTTTCTCTTTTGGATTGACTTTCGAGCCGCCTATGCCTATATTAAAGGCATGATAAAGCGAATATTTCACTTTAGGAGGCGGTAAGATGATAGTCAGTTTCTCACTCGAAAACTGGATGTCCTTCCGCAACCAGGTCACATTTTCGATGGTCGCCAGCAGGGAGCGCCAGCATGGAGACAGGGTTCCCAAGCTCGGCAAGTACCAGACGAGAGTTCTTCCGGTTGCGGCAATTTATGGCGGCAACGCGTCGGGCAAGACCAATTTTTTCAAGGCCCTGAGTTTCGCCAAGGCGCTGGTCGTCAAGGGCACCCAGCCCGACAGCCTGATTCCTGTCGAGCCGTTCCGGCTGGACGCCAAGGTGGCTGATCAGCCGTCACGGTTTGGCTTCGAGCTGCTGATCGACGAGATCATTTACGAGTTCAGCTTCGCGGTGACCCGCAAGGCGGTTCTGGAAGAGAAGCTGGTGGCCATTACCAGCACCAGTGAAAAGGTGCTCTACCACCGTCGGGACGGAAAGCCCAACTTCGATGATTCCCTGGCCAAGGACCAGTTCCTCCAGTTCGCCTTCAAAGGGACCCGGGACAACCAACTCTTTCTGACCAACTCGGTTTCCCAGAAGGTCGACAATTTCCGGCCGGTCTACGACTGGTTCAAGGACACGCTCGAGCTGGTCGCGCCCGATTCCCGCTTCGAACCTTTCGAGCAGTTCCTCGACGAGGGGCACCCGCTCTACTCGACCATGAACGAGATGCTGCCGCAGCTCGACACCGGCATCGCGCACCTGGGTGGTGAGGAGATCCCTTTCGAGAACATTCCGCTGCCCGAGCCACTGAAGACCAAGCTGCAGGAAGACGTCAAGGAAGGCATGACCGTTCGTCTGCTGACCGAGCCGATCAACGAGCGATTTGTGGTGACCCGCAAAGGTGGTGAACTGATCGCCAAGAAGCTGGTGACCTATCATCCGAAGGCGGACGGCACGGAAGCCAAGTTCGAGATCCGCCAGGAGTCGGACGGCTCACAGCGGGTGATCGATCTGCTGCCCGCGTTTCTTGAGCTGTCGGCCCAGGTCTCGAAGAAGGTCTACGTGATCGACGAGGTCGACCGCAGCCTGCACACGCTGCTGACACGCAGATTGCTCGAAGCGTACCTCGCCAATTGCTCCACGGAAACCAGAACGCAGTTACTGTTGACCACCCATGACGTGCTGCTCATGGATCAGCAACTGCTGCGCCGTGACGAGATGTGGGTAGCCGAAAGAGACGCCACCGGAGCTTCGAACCTGCTCTCTTTCAGCGAGTACAAGGATGTCCGGTACGACAAGGACATTCGCAAGAGCTACCTGCAGGGACGACTGGGTGGAATTCCCCGGATTCTGTTGGGAGGCGCTTTGACCAATCCCTGCCTCACCGAAGAAAGTGAGGGGGATAACTGATGCCACCGAATAGACGCAGATTCCAGAGACCCCTTGGCGAGCGTCGCTACCGCAAACTGTTCGTGATCGCGGTGGAAGGCGTGAAGACCGAGCCGCAGTATTTCGCCATCTTCAATGACCAGCAATCGGTGATCCGGGTGAACTGCCTCAAAGGCAGCCACGATAGCTCCCCGCCGCAGGTACTGAAGCGGATGGAGGACCATCTCCGGCAGGAGGAGCTGAGATCCTCCGACGAAGCCTGGCTCGTGGTGGACAAGGATCAGTGGACCGACGAACAGTTGGACCAGCTTCATGCCTGGGCTCAGGCACGCGACAATTACGGCTTCGCCCTCAGCAACCCCAAGTTCGAATACTGGTTGCTGCTTCATTTCGAGGACGGCACCGGCATCGCATCGTCACGGGATTGCAGCGACCGGCTGAAGCGGCATCTTCCCGGTTACGACAAGGGGATCGACGCACGCAAGATCACCCGCGACCGAATCGATGAAGCCATCCGCCGCGGCAGGCTGCGCGACAATCCTCCTTGTGCCGACTGGCCACGAGCCCTTGGCGGCACCACGGTTTACAAGCTGGTCGAAAACATTCTCCAGGTCTGAACCTCAACCAATTCGATCCCCAATCATCCAGGACGCTCTCGGGCGTCCTTTTCTTTTGCGGTGGTGCGGTGATCACCGCTGTCCCTTGCGGTGGATGACCACCGCACGCCAAACCCTTGCCAGACAAGGCTTTCATGGCCTTTGCGGTGGTTGCGGTGGTAAATCCAGAGGTCTCACCCCCTATGGGCTGAAATATTTTTTCGACCCACCGATCCGGCATTCCTCGCCAGAGAAATTCCGGCCAAGCGTGAGAGACATTCCCCAAATACCACCGCAACCACCGCACTCTCTCTTCTCTTTCTTCATAACTATCTAAAAACAAATAACAAACAAAGAACTACCCCCTGCGGTGGGACAAGAAAATCTTCCACCGCACGACCACCGCAGCCACCGCAGATATCCACCGCAGCGGGTGGTCACCGACGGTTTCAGGGCAGCTCCGGTAAGTAACGGGAAAAGCGATTAACCCGTATTTCTGGAGCGTGAAGCCATGAGCCTTCTGAAAACCATGATCAAGCACACCGCCGGAGGGCAGGAAGCCTCGGCCGGATGTGAACCCCCCTCATTACCACCGCAACCACCGCAACCCGCCATCTATGTCTCCACCGGGCTCGATATCCACGACATCAAGGACGCCCGCGATTGGCCTGAAGACAGGGAGATCGACGGCACGCTGTGTCGCCGTCTGTCGCCTGAATACTTTGCCTGGCTACGTTCCCGCATGGTCACGGCCCAAGCCGCGCACAAGGCCGGAAAATTCCCCGACGATGCCTGGAACACGCTGCGGCAGCGATTCAACGCCCTGCAGGAGCTGGCCATCCGGGAGTTCGGCAAGGAACACCTCCAGGAGGTCCTGCAATCCTTTTCCCCGAAAAACTACCGGCCACCTGCGCTTCGTCCCGAGCCCCAGGAGAAACCCGTCGAAGTTCCCAGAAAGGACTGGATTTATCCCGGGAACCAAGCTTGGAAATGTAAGCAGCCGGTGACTTCCCAGGCTGTCGCCAAGGTCGACGCCATCCGTGAGGAGGCCATGGCCAAGGGCTGGTCCGAGGCACGCCTCTATCAGAACCAGGGCCGGTTTCGGTTTCCCTGCGGCGAGGACTACGGCTTGGTCTGCTTCGTCGATGGCGATCAGGAGATTGGCGAGGTCACCGAACGTTCTATCGAAATTATCCACGGGCCGAAGTCCGGGCGTCCCAGCACGCTGCGGTTCTACAACCCGGACGTGCCGCAGCCGTGGATGAAGAAATTGGAGGATTGAGCCGTGAAGAAAAAGAAACGCTACGCCAACGCCAAGGATGTCCTGCCCGAGGAACTGTTCGAGCAGATCCAGAAGCACTACACCGGGATTCTCTGGGTCCCGGCACCGAGCCGGTTTTACCAGGAGCGCCGCGATCTGGTGCTTGCCCTTCACCTGCAGGGGATCAGCAGCCAGGAGATCTCCAACCTCGCCGGAGTGACCACCCGCCGGGTCAATCAGATCATCGCCGCCGAACGAAAACAGGATCGGGACCGACAGTTGGCCATCGCTTCCGGTAAGTAACCCCTGAACCGGCGGGAGCGCGTTTGGAGGCTAAATCGGCCTCCCGCCCCGCATCCCGGCTTGGGAAAACAATATTCGGCAGGATTTCCACGTGGCACTGAACAAACCGGACAAAGAAACGCTGGACCGCTGGCACCGCAACGAGGGCAAGACCGAACCGCCCCGGCGCGGGCCTGGTGCGCCCGAGGGCAACCAGAACCGGCTGCGCCACGGCATCTTTGCCGACCGCTGTCTGACGCCGGAAGAGAAGGTCATGTTCGACGCGATCATTGACCGCCTCAACCAGGACTTCGAGTTCAACAAGTCCAGCGACTTCCTGCAGGTGGAGCTGGTCGGCGTCTACTCGGTGAAGCTGGTCCGCGCCCAGATCGAAGGGAACACCGACGCCGCCGAAAAGCTCGACCGGATGATCCGCTGCCACATGAAGGATCTCAAGACCACCAAGATCGCCCGCGAGGGTGAGGAGCCGAAAGGACTGCAGACCTCTCCGGCGGAATGGGCGGCGGCGCTGCTTGAGAAGGTGGCCGAGGCCACCAACGCCCCGGGCGCGAAACCCTCCGGCCGCAAGAAACGCGGAAAGAATTGCGGATAACACCATGGAGGGCTTTTCCGATGACCCCGGCACACGGCGACTTGCGGCAGACTGCTTCACCAGGAATTGCGGATAAGACGTGTTCCTTGCACTTTCGGAATCGGCATTCTCCGGCTGCCGATCATCATTTCCACTCCTCGATTTCTTCCTGCAGCTCTCGATATCCGCTTGGCATGTGTGCGCATAAGCCGAGCCGCATAACCCAAGTAGATATTGGCATGTTCGCGCCGGAGCTCTCTCACACAACCCAAGTAAATATTGGCATGTCGAGCCCCAGGCAGAACCGGCCAAGCCCCGCAAACAGCCATTCCTTCGGCAGCGGCCCTCACATAAGCCAAGCAGATATTGCCATGTGTGTTCCGCGCCTGGAGCGCACAAGCCAAGCAGTTATAGCCATGTGCGGCCGACAGACAGCGAAGGAGAAATTACGGTCAATCGATATTTCCCGCTCCGCCCGGGAGGAAGAGACCCTCCGTCATGATCATTCATCATCGGCGGATGTGTTCTTCTGCGGGCACTGTCATTCACTGTCTTCGACACTGTCTCGGCCAACGAAAACAGGAGCAGCCGAGGCCGCTCCCATCGTCGGGTCCGGAAGGATCAGAGGCGTTCGAGGGCTTCCTCGAGCTGACCGTCCACGAGGTGGGTATAGATCTGGGTGGTGGACACGTCGCGA
Source organism: Thermodesulfobacteriota bacterium (assembly GCA_035325995.1). Taxonomy (NCBI): domain Bacteria; kingdom Pseudomonadati; phylum Thermodesulfobacteriota; species Thermodesulfobacteriota bacterium. The sequence continues at coordinate 27,342 of DAOKYU010000009.1, forward strand.
TGTCCCAAGGCCCGCTGCACCACGAGCAGGTCATTGGTCGCGCCGTAGAGGTGGGTGGCGAAGGTGTGACGCAGCCCGTGCGGCGTCAGTTCCTTTTCGATCCCGGCTTTCCGCAGCCAGTGGGCGAGCCGGTTTGCAATCTGCCGCTGGCAGAGTCTGCCGTCCCGGTTCGACAGGAACAGGGCTTCCATTTCCGGGCGGCCGTGTCGACGACGCTCGGCCAGGTAACGGCGCAGCAATGTGCGGAGGTCGGTCTTGATGAACTTGACCTGCGGCACATTCCCCTTGGCCCGCACCCGCAGATGCTTGGCGTCGAGGTCGATGTCATCCATGTCGAGCGCGGCCAGCTCGCCAAGCCTGATCCCGGTGCCCAGCAGCACCTCGATCATGGCGCGGTCGCGCAGCGCGGAGAAGTCGGTCCGTCCCTTGAGTTCCTTGAGGAGCCGTTTCTTTTCGGCGGCGGTCAGGAACACCGGCAGTTTTCTCGGCAGCCGATGCATGCGGATGGACCGGGCCGGATTGTCATCGACCACGCCCGCCTCGACAGCCCAGGCGAAAAAGGCTCGTACCGCAGCCTTCATCCGATGGAGCGAAGCCGCCGAGCGAGGGCCGCGCTCACTCTCGATAACCACCTCGGCGGAGAACACCTGGTCGAGGAGCCCGGCCGTGACCGCCCGGCAGACGATGCCCGGGGTCAGCTTCCCGGCCACGCGGGCCACCAGGGCGAGGTCCCGGCGGTATGCGGCTATGGTCGCAGGGGAGCGTCCTTCGGCCGACAGGCGGGCACAGAACGCCTCCGTCGCGCCCGTCAGGTCGAGGTCAGCCGTTCGGTTGCTCATCGCTGGACTCCTTCACCCGGCTGTGGCCCATGGGTGTGCTCTTGGGCAGAGGCAGCTCCGCGATGCGCCCCGATTCCCTGGCCCAGACCATCATCATGCGGAACACCCGGACGGTCTTGGCGACGGTGCGCTCGGCCCGCTCCTTGCCGTCGGGGAGTTTGAGCAGCAGGTCGGACTTGTAGAACTTGCCGACCTGGGGGAGCCGGATCTCGGCGAGCTGGCGATCCGCGCCGAAGAAGGCCTCGACCACGTCGAGGTCCTTCCTGTAGGTGTAAAGGGTCCGCTCTTTCTTTCCGGATTCCCGCAGGTGGCCGATGAAAGCCTCGGCGGCTTGATGCACGGTGCATTCGGTCATGTCGATGTCTCCTTTGTCGGTGGCCCGGTGTGTTCAGGACAGGAACTCGTCCAGCTCCCGCAGCAGTTCCTCGACGTGGCCGAGGGAGCCGACGCTCGCCCAGGTGATGTCCGTCTGCTTCGCGTCCGCTTCGAGCTTGCCGCGAATGCCCTCGATCAGCCGGGTGATGTTTTCCTGCTTTTCTCGGTACGCCTTGAGTGCCTGCTGGCGGTTTCTGTCGTAGGTCATGGCCTGCCTCCGGTTCCGGTTTTCTTGGATGCGGGACCATCCCGCGTCACATCCAATGACGCTTCTATTTCGTTGGAAATCAAGTGCTTGCAGAGATCTTTCTGCATGTGCCCCAAACCCATAAACCAAAGGAGATCAACATGTTGAAGAAGACCCTCGAATGGACCATCCCGCTGGTCCTGGCCGGGATCATGACCGGCTGCGCCACCTACCGGCCTCCGGCCCAGATCCAGTCGGCGGTGGCCACCGTCAACCGCCACACGCCCGAGTATGTGACCGAGGCCAACAAGGCGCTGCGCGAGGTCGGCCACCCGGACGCCGAGCGCCTGACCGGTGTCGGCCTGCGCCTGCAGACCGCCGTGGACGCCCTTGACCAATGGGCCAACGGCTCGAACCAGGAGGCAGGCCAATGAAAGAGATCCTTCAGGAAAACAGCGATGCCGTCCGCCAGGCCGGTGAGGCCCTGGTCGAAATCGGCACCGAGCTGGCGGCGGGACGGATCGAGAACGCCCTCGGCCGTCTGGAAGCGGCCCAGCAGCAGTACCTGGCCTGGGCGGAGTTGGACCAGGCCATCATCGACATTCAGGAAGCTGTCCACGACCGGAAGAACACCCTGGCCGTGCAGCAGATCCTGACGGAACTGGTGGGCACCATCCTCGGAAACGCCTTGAGGACAGGAATGCATTGATGGCGGTAACCGACAAGGAGCGCAAACTCGCGGCGACCCTGAGCGATCCCGTGTTGTGGGGGCAAGCCTACCTCTACAACCGGGATGGCTCAGGCCGCGACTACTGGCCGCACCAGGTGGAGGACCTGCGCTGCCCTGCCAAGAACATCATCCACCTCGACGGCCGGGACGTGGGCAAGTCCATCGTGCTCTCGACCGACGCGCTCCATTACGCCTTCACCACCCGAGGCGGCCAGGGCCTCATCGCGGCTCCGCACCAGGGGCACCTTGATACCATCATCGAGGAGATCGAGTTCCAGCTCGACACCAACCCGGATCTGATGAACAGCATCGCCCTGACCAAGTACGGCAAGCCCAAGATCCACCGCAAACCCTACTTCCGGCTGGAGTTCACCAACGGTTCGGTGCTCTATTTCCGCCCGGCCGGGGCTTATGGCGACGCCTTCCGGTCCCTGCACGTGAGCCGCGTCTGGGTCGATGAAGGAGCCTGGCTGACCGAGCGTGCCTGGAAGGCGCTGCGCCAGTGCCTCAAGGCCGGGGGGACGCTACGCATCTACTCCACGCCCAACGGCCTGCGCGACACCACCTATTACCGGCTCACCTCGTCGGATCAGTTCCATGTGTTCCGCTGGCCGTCCTGGCTCAATCCCCTGTGGACCGAGGAGCGCGAGGCCGAACTGCTGGAGTTCTACGGCGGCCGCGACAGCTCCGGCTGGCAACACGAGGTGGCCGGTGAACACGGCAAGCCCTCCTATGGGGCCTTCAATGTCGAGCAGTTCAACCTCTGTCGGCAGGATCTGCTGGAGTATCAGAAGATCGTCATCACCGATTCCGAGCTGCGCGACTGCGACACCGAGGAAGCGGCCCACGACCGGCTGGAGATGCTGCTCAACCTCACGCCCCGCAGCGGGCAGTTCTGGATCGGTGGCGACCTGGGCTACACCAACGACCCCACCGAGATCGTCGTATTCCAGGAGACGGAGATCGGCGAGCGGACGCTGCTGAAGATGATCCTGCGCGTGCATCTTGAACACGTTTCCTATCCGCACATCGCCCAGATCATCGCGCTGCTGGAGCGTTACTACACCCCGGCGGGCATCGGCGTGGACAATGGCGGCAACGGTCTGGCCGTGGTTCAGGAGCTGCTCACCCTGGACAAGTACAAGGGGCTTGAGTTGGAAGGCAGGCTCAAAGGATACGATTTCGGCGGCATGACCCGGCTGGCGGTCCGCGACGGCAAGGAAGTCAAGAAGCGCACCAAGGAGCTGATGACCAGCCTCATCAACGGAGCCCTGCAGCGCAAGCAGGTCATTTTCCCCTCGGACGACCTGGAAGTGGAAGACCAGTTCACCACCCACACCTACACCCTGCGGGACGGCAAGATCATCTATTCCAAGGGCAACGACCACATCATCGACGCGGTCCGCTGTGCCATGCTGATCCGGGAAGAAGGCAACCTCGACCCGGTCGGCGAAGAGGTGGTTTCGCTCAAGCCCGTGCTCACCAATCCGGTCTTCATCTGATCGCATCCTCCGACGCTTTCCACCCCGCTCCGGTAAGTAACCGGCATCGAGCCGGGTTCGGCCCACACGGGCCGGATGTGCGGCTGTCATGGCCGAAACTACCGAGAGGATCACGTGGAAAGCACTGCCCATCAGGACGACCAACCCGAAAGCCTGGACACCACCGGCTTTGTCATCGCGCCGCTGGCCGCAGCGGCCGCGCTCGACTCGGCCGCCTTCAGCAAGGTCAACGCCACCGAAGCGATTCCGGCCACCTGGGAAGAACGCGCCCGCAAGGCCTGGGAATACTACGTCGAGGAGCCGTTGGTGAAGAACTGCGTCAACTCCTGGCGCACCTTCGCCGTGGGCGACGAGATCAAGATCACCAGCGATGACGAGACCCTTAAGGAGCAGGCCCTGGAGGCCGCCTGGCGGTTGAACATCACGCAGTTCATCAAGGACATGGTTCTTCAACTCCTGGTGAAAGGCGACGCCATCGGCTTCAAGCGCTTTACCAAGTCCGGCCAGGACATCGAGGAACTGGTCTGCGTCAACCCGGTTTCGGTCAAGGTTAAATACGCCCAGGGCGAACTGATCGAGGCCCGGCAATTTCCCGAGGACACCCCCGGCGGCGGGGAATCCATCCCGCTGCCCGTCGAGCAGGTGGTCCACCTCAAATGGGACGCACCGGCCTTCTCGCCCCGGGGTAACTCCCTCGTGCTTCCCGCTTTTCAAGCCATCGAACTGCTGCGCGACTACCGCCGGGCCGAACAGGCCATCGCCAAACGCTGGGCCACGCCGTTTCGCCTGCTCAAGGTGGGCGGCGCGTTCGGCCAGAAGATGGTGATGCCGGACCAGCGGATGCTCGAACAGGTTCGCGACATGGTCAACAAGATGGACATGAAAAGCGGCCTGGTGGTCCCGTTCTACGTCAATGTCGAAACCCACGGCACCGACGGCCAGGTCCTCAACGTCGAGGACAAGGTCAAGGAGGTGAAGGAAGACATCGTGGTGGCCCTGGGTCTGTCACGCTCGCTGGTGACCGGCGATGGCCCTAATTTCGCCACCGCCTCGGTGAGCATGCAGAAGATGATGGTCATGATCCGCGAGATCAAACAGGCCGCACGCAAGCTCCTCGACTGGGTGTTCGATGACTGGATGGAGCTGAACGGCCACGGCGACAAAAGCATCCAGTTCATCTTCAACGACCTCGACCCCAGCGACGCGGTCGATTTCAAGAAGCTCCTCATCGAACTCTACGACCGCAAACTCATCAGCCGCTCCAGCCTTCAGCTCAAGATGGACCTGGACCCGGACATCGAGGCTGCCAACCGCGAGACAGAACGTAAGCAGATCGACCTGATGGACGAGAAACAGGTGAAGCCGGTGGTGGATATGGTCGTCTCCGGCATCCTGAGCGTGCCTCGCGCCCGGAAGATGCTCGGGATTCCGGCCGAGGACAATGAACCCACGGCGGAGGCTGCATTGGTCTGGTCGGGCGACCTGGAGTCCACCGGCGATGCGGCCGTGTGCGACGAGTGCAGCCACTTCATCGCTGACACCAACCACTGCCGGGTCCACAACAGCGAGCGCACTTTCGACGCCCCGGCCTGTCGTTTCATCGACCGTCGGGAGCCCCGCTGATGCCGTCGGACCTCAAGCAGCGCATCCATGCTGCCACCCTAAAGAGCCTTACGGCCCGCAACCGCTACAACGACCAGGTCACGGCCCAGCTTACCCAGGCGCTGAAACAGGCCGAAGACGAGGTCGCCCGCGCCATCCTCCAGTACCGCTCCCTCGGCTCCCTGCCGGACAACAAGCTCGCCGCCCTCAAGGGGCTGGAAAAGCTCCAGCTCGAACTCGACGACACCATGAAGCGGCTCAAACGGGAGCAGACCCTGCTCTTTCGCAAGACGACCAAGGACTCCTTCAAGCTCGGCATCCAGCAGGGAATCGGAGAGCTCGCCGACTCAGCGCTGCCGTTCTACGCCGACCTGAAGCCCGAGGGCATCGACAAGCTGGCCACCAAGGTGTTCACCATCGTCGACACCAATGCCCTCGACTTCATGGCGCAGTACAACCTCACACTCGCCGGTGACGTCCACCGCGAACTCGCAGACGGCATCAAGCGCACCATCCTGAACGGCGTCGCCACGGGCAAGGGAGCCGACGACATCGTCCGGGATATGGGCAAGGTGATCGTCGACAAGGACTCCTTTCGCCAGGCCGGAAGCCGGGTGTTCAGCAAGGCGCAGTACCGCATGGAGATGATCGCCCGCACCGAGGTTCTCCGCGCCCACAACATGGGCAGGCTCAAGTTCCACGAGCGGGTCGGCATCCAGAAGCTGGAATGGCTGGCTATGGAGGACGAGCGCATGTGCCCGGTCTGCGGCGGCCTGGACGGCAAGACCTTTCCCATCGACAAGTTCCCCCAGCAACCCGCGCATCCGCACTGCCGCTGCACCAACATCGTGGCCTGGCCGATGACCGTCTGCGGTAGCGAGATGGCCGCCAAGGCAGCCGCCCAGGCATCGCAGGGGGACGCATGCATTCTCCCGCCCCATGTGCTGGAAGGCATGGCCGACGCCCAGGCCAAGGAGAACGCCAAGCTCAAGAGCGCCTTTGAAAACGGCGACATCGCCGACCTCGGTTCGCTGACGGTCAAACAGCTCCAGACCCTGGCGAAACAGAACGGCGTGGCCATTGCCCGGACCAAGGCCGATTTCATCAAGATGCTCGATCTGGCCGAACCGGGGATCGATCACGGCGACCTGGCCGGAGCGGCACTCAGCGCCAAGCTCAAGGAACACAAGATCGGCCTGCTGCGGACCAAGGAAGAACTGGTCGAGCTGCTCGGACTGAAGCAGGCGGAACTCAAACAGGCCAAGCTGCTCGCCGCCCAGTTGGCGAAGATCCCTCCCGCCGAGGGGCTGGAGGGCATGACCGCTCAGCAGCTCAAGGAGATGGCGAAGGAGAACGGTATCTCCCTCAACATGACCAAGCAGGAGACCATCGAGCTGCTGGATAAGCTGGAACCCGGCGTGGATCACAGCGGCCTGATGGGCAAGGAACTCGCGGCGGCCAAACAGAAGCACGGCATCGGCATCCTCAAGAACAAGCAGCAGCTCGTTGAGGCGCTGCAGAAGAAGGCCGGTGCCGACATGGCCGAGTCGGTCAAGAAAAAGGCAGTCGACGAGGCCAAACAAAAGCTGCTCCTGAAACAGAAAACGGCACTCGAAGACGCCGCCAAGGCCGTGGTCGTTCCCGACACGCCGACCGGCTACAAGGATTTCCTCGACGCGATTGCCAAGGTGGAACAGGCGGTTTCCGGCGGCACAGATCTACCCCAGGATCTGCTGGCGGCCCACAGCAAGGAAATCGCCCTCAAGAAACAGCTCTTTCAGGATCAGATCGGCAAGCTGAAATCGACGGAGCTCAAGACGCTCGCCAAGGAGACCAAGGTCCAGTATTGGCAGTGGGCCAACAAAGACGAGCTGGCCACGCTCTTCACCGAGACCGATCCCGCGAAAATCAAAGCGGTTCAGGCCAGCATCGACACCAAGCACGCAGCCTGGGCCGAAAAACATGGCGGCAAGAAGAAAACCGCACCGGCCAAGCCCGCCACGCCGAAGAAAGAGCCACCGAAACCGGCTCCGCAGCCGATCCCGGTCAAGCCGCCCGAGCCCAAGATCGGCAAGAAAGGCGCGGAGTTCGCCACCGTCGATACCGCGTGGCAGCAGAAGGGCCTGTCTTCGAAATTCAAGAAATCCGGCAAGGCCGCTGTCGGCGGCGCACACGAAAAGGAGTTCTGGACCGACGAAAACGGCGACAAATGGCTGTTCAAGCCCATTGGCCGCAAGGATGACGAGTTCATCGCTTTCGGAGAGGAAGCCGCGTACAAGATCGGTCGCCTGATCGACCCTCATTCCATCGAGGTGCGCACCATCCAGTTGAACGGCCGCACCGGCTCCATCCAGAAATGGCGCACCGATCTGCGGGACGACTTCGATTTTCGCAACATCCTGCCCCAGGATCTGACCACCATCGAACTGGAGCAGATCCAGCGCGAGCATGTGGTCGACTGGCTGATCGCCAACCACGACGGACACTCCAAGCAATTCATCCGCGCCCGGGACGGTCGCGTCTACGGCATCGACAAAGGCCAGGCCTTCAAGTTTCTGGGTCAGGACAAGCTCTCGCTCGACTATCACCCCAACGGCGTCTGCGGCGAGGAAGAGCCGTTTTACAACAAGGTCTTCCGGGCGGCCAAGGAAGGGAAGGTACGGGTCGATCCGAACGCGACCCTGCGCTACATCCAGGAAGTCGAAAAGATCGCCGACGAGGATTACCTCGATCTGCTGCGGCCTTACGCCGAGGGACGGTTCGCCAAGGACCCGGCCGGGCTGCGGCATTTCTACGATCTGGCCTTGGAGCGGAAACACAATCTCCGGCGGGACTTCGAGGGTTATTACGCCGATGTGCTGGGGGATCGGGGCTTCCGTTTCGACAAGCTGAGCGCCGCCACCGGCAAGAAAAAGCTGCTCTCCTCCGCCGAAGAGACCCTGGTCGAGGAGGCCCGCAAACTCGGCTGGCAAGGCAAGACGTTGCCCTTCGACAGCGGCGACGTGGAGGACCAGAACGCGCTGATCTTCACTGAGAGCTTCAAGGGGAAGAAGCGCACCGTGGTGAAGATGAAGATCCGGCCGGACACCGACCGCCGCATCGACGAGGTGCTGCGCAGGTATGTGCAGACGGCTGCCGGGGAAAAGGGACAACCGCTGGTCGAAGACAGCTTCTTTCCGACGATTCTGGACGCCGTCAAAAACGTCAATTTCCACGTGGGCGACGGCAAGTACAACCGGACCAAGATCGACAAGGCCCTGCGCCTGCGCAAGAAACTGGAGACCCTACAAAAGAGCGCCGACCCCAAGGTCAAGGAGATGGCGGACCATTATCTGAAATGGGTCAAGGAGATCGAAGAATCCGTCGACTGGGACCGGGCCACCAACGGCGTTTTTGAGCAGTATCTGCCCAAGCTCGACGCGCAGAAACCCAAGGAGAAACCGCCGTTCAAGGTGGAACGCGGCAAGGTGACCCACACCAAGCGCAGGATCAGTTCCGGCACCATCACCGTCGAGGCCGACGACATCGACAACCGGACGCTGTTCAATCACAACTCCCGCATGCAGGACGGGCACCAGTACACCGTCACCTTCGAGGACGGCACCCGGGTCCGCTATCGCCCCTGGTCGGACACCAACCTTTATGCCCAGCGCGGAGAGCTGGAAATGATCCTGGATGGCGATGCCACCCCCGGACGGGTCGAAGCGATGCTGGAAAAGCTCGAACAGCTCGGCATCGACACCCGGGTGGCCACGGCGGAAAACGCGGAGCAGATGTATCTCGAAAAGCTCGCCTACATCCGCAAGACCGACAAGAGCGCCGACTACAAACGACTGCAGAAATCCCTCGACGACCGCAACGCCACCACCACCGAGCGGGTCCAGGCTCTGCGCGGCTATTGGCAAAAGGAACTTGGCGTCCAGGACATCACCCAGCTTTCCGGATACAACCCGCTGGGCGAATATCAGGCGGGCTTTCTGGACCGCGACGCCAAGGGCGGATACCGGCACCAGCTCCGGTTCGACATCACTGAGGAGGACCTGGAAAAACAGATGAAGGGCTATTCGCTGGTCCACGATCTGACCAACGGCGAGAGTATGTCCGGCTTCATCGACTTGATCATGGAGAACAACGGAGCCATGGTCAGCACGGTCGAGAAGATGCGCATGGGCGTGGCTCCGGGCGGAATGTCCCCGGTGGCTGACATGCAGACCGGCGGCGCGAGCTATTTCTTCACCCGGATCAAGAAGCAACCGGCCAGCGACGCCTCACCGGCCCTCTATTTCAAGAAACAGATGCTGCGGCGCATGGACGCCATCAGCTACGACCATGACGCCTACGGCAAGGTGATTGATGACTACGTGCAGCGCAACCGGGGGGCCAGCATCGACGACTGGAAGCGGTTCTCGCAGCGCCATGGCAACGAGACCATCTTCAAATACTCGGTGACGCTGCTGGACAACATCGAATTCATCGTCGCCAGAAGCGACAACGAACGCCGGGAGATCATCCAGAGTTTCACCCGGCGCGGCATCAAGAAACTGCCCGACGGGCGCAAGGTGGAGGACATCGTCCATACCCCGCAAAGCTGGAGCAAACGCAAACAATGACCATGAAGGACTTTATCGAGCAGGAGAAACGAAGGCTGCAGGAAGCGCTGCACTGGTTCAACAACCGGGGCAGCCGCATGACCCTAAGGGAATCCGGGGATCTCTTTCTGGATACCCTGGTGGACAGCTTCACCGTCACCCGGATCGCACCCCATTTCGACGCCGTAGGCAACCATCTGCGCACCGATTTCTGGCTGTTGTGGAAGGCGCTTGGCTACGACGAAGGCTTTCAGCACGCCCACACCGTCAAGGTCGTCGATGTCCGGGTCGAAGATACCCTGACGGCCGAACATGACGGCAAGGAGGCCGAAGGCTGGCTGATTGTCGAGCTGACCGACGATCTGGGCCGGATTCACCATGTCGAAATGATGGAGCCGGTCTCGGAGCCCGAGCTCGCGGCGGACTGGCAACGCTGGATCGCCTACCGCCAGAAAAACGCCGAAAGATTCCGCCGGATCGACGCCCAGCTTCTGGCCGAGCATCTCCGGATCGCGGAGGACTGGTCATGAAACTGCGCTATATGCTCGACTCGATAATCGCAGACCGGCAAGCCACCGCCCCGGAATACGTGCCCGTGGGCGTCTGGGTTCAGGGGCCGGGTCCCGGTCTGGATGTGGAGATGTACTATCTCGACCGTGGGCCGAACGGGCTTGCCGACCGCAGGGACGAGGCCGCCTGGGTGGTCAACCGTCTGGTCGAGGCCGGGGCCACCTCGCTTCCGGCGGATTTTCTCGAATACCACCGGCTGTCCCGCTCCCCCTATGACGGGTTCTTTTCCGAGATCACCGAGAGCGACGAATACCCCTCCCTCGACGCCTGCGGCAAGGCCGTTCTGACCCGTCTGAACCCCGCCCGCTGAAATTCGCCGTCACCCTCCGACACATCGCCGACGCTTCCGGTAAGTAACCGCTGAACGCTCCCCGCAGGTCGCGGAGAGCACAGCAAACTGACCGGAGACGTTGATGGAACTGTTCGCCACAGACCTGGAAAGGCTGGCGTTTCTACTGGAGGCCGATGCGGCGCTGACTCTCGATCCCGACACGCTCGGGACCGAGGCCGCCGAACAGTCCGCTCCTGAAGAGCTCCCTCCCGAGAAACGCCCCAAGTACATCACCAACTACATCGGCAGTAAGCAGAAGCTCGTCGACTGGATCTGGAAGCATACCCCGGAAGGCACTGGCACGGTGCTGGACGCCTTTTCGGGGTCTGCGGTCGTGGCCTACATGTACAAGACCAAAGGCCTCCAGGTCATCGCCAACGACCGGCTCCGCTACTGCCATCACGCCGCCAAGGCGATCATCGAGAACAACTCGGTTCGCCTGAGCGAGGACGAGATCGAGGCGCTCCTGGCCGACAACGCCAAGGCGGGCAGCTTCGTTCAGGACAACTTCAAGGGCATCTTCTTCGCCAAGGGCGTCCATGCGCTGATCGACACCATCCGCGCCAACTGCGACAAGCTCTCCGGCTTCAAGAAAGATATCGCCCTGTTCGGCCTCGGCAAAACCTGCATGAGCGGCAAGGGTGGCTTCGGCCACTTCTCGTCGTCCACCGATTATGGCCGCCGCCAGGACACTCCCGACGAGTTCAAGGATCGCCTGCGCAAGAACCTGCAGCGCATCAACGCCCTGGTCTTCGACAACGACAAGGAGAACAAGGCATACCGGCAGGACATCAACGATCTGCTGCCGAAAGCCAAGGCGGATCTGGCCTACTTCGATCCGCCTTACGCCACCGAGTTTTCGACCACCAACTACGAGCGGGCCTACCACTTCGTGGAGGGGCTCATGACCTATTGGGAAGGGCTCGAAATCAAAGCCGACACCAAGGTCAAGTATTACGAGACCGACCACAAGACCGTCACCAAGGCCAACGCCAGCGAGTTCTTCCAGACCTTTCTCGGCAACGCCAAGCACATCCCGCACTGGCTGATCTCCTATCGCGATCACGCCTATCCCAACGAGCAGGAGATGAAGCGGATCATCGGCTCCTTTGGCAAGCAGAGCCGGATGAAGTCCAAGGATCACCACTACGCCATCACTTCCAAGCACGGCGAGGCTTCCAACGCCAAGGAGCGTCTGTTCGTCTGCGCTCCCGGGGCCAAGGCCAGCGCCGAGCGGGAGGAGAAACCCGTTCCGATGGCTGCCGCCGCGAACTTCCACACCAGCATCCCCGTGGACATCCGGCTGGGCGAAGGCGAACGCCTCACGACCGAGGCCATGGATGTCGGCTCGGCGGGCGACCCCCAGTTCAGCTTCGTGCTCTGCCGCACCGGCACCAACAAGAACGGCGACCACTTCACCGCCGAGGAGTTGTCCGGTCGGCACATGACGGCCGTGAACAAGAAGGTCGATCTGCAGCATTCGCAGGAGTTCAACGACATCGTTGGTGGCATCGTCGCCGCCGACTACCTGGAGGACGACAACGGGGGCCGCGTGGAATGCGTCGGCGAGCTGTACGTCCACGACACCCCGGCCGCCCGGCTGGCCTACAAGCTGATGAAGCGCGGGATCATCTCCCAGGTCTCCATGGAGTGCGACTACCAGGAAGGCGAATGCTCGGTCTGCCACAAGCGCTTCCAGAACAAGGCCGACTACTGCACCCACCTGCGCAAATTCAAGGGCCGTGATTTCAACGGCCAACCCGTTTTCGAGATTCTGCACGGCGTCACTTTCACCGGACTGGGACTGCTCGACCGCAAAGGCGCGGACGAGAACGCCAGGATTCTGCAGGTGGCGTCCCTTCAGAGCCAGCCCGACCAATCCCAACCCGAAGGAGATTCCACGATGGAAGACAAAACCAAACCCACCGATGACCAGGCCGTCGAAGCGGCCAAGAAGAAACCGGCCCAGCAGGAAGGCGATCCTGCCCGCGTTACCGACCTGGAAAAGGAAAACCGGCAGCTCAAGGCCCAGGTCGCCGAGCTGCAGAAACGCGTCCAGGAACTGGAAGCCGAACAAAAGGCGGCCGCCTGCCGCTCCCGGGCCAAGAAGCTGCTCACCCGTCTGGAGAAGCAGGGACTCTCCTTCGCTTCCGAGGAGGACCGGGAAGCCGAACTGAAACGCCTGGCCGAACTGTCCGACGAAGCCTTCGCCGCCACCGAGGCTGCTTACGAACGCCTGCCCAAGTCGGCCAAAGCGGACAAGGACAAGGAAGAGAAACCCGCCGACAGCGACCAGGGCGGCAAGCCCGCCGCCAAGGCCTCGACGGAAACCCCGCTGCGCAGCGACGCCGGTGTCCGGCCCCACGATGTGGACGACCGCAAGGTGTCGCTCGAGGACCGCCTGCGCGACGGGTTCATGGCCGCTTACCGCAACCGTGTCGGCGAGGACTCTCCCGAACACTCGGAAATCAACGCATAAGGAGGAAACACCATGTCATTCATCAATCCGTGTCACCGCAGCCTCGCCTATGGCGACGGCCACATCCAGGGCGACGGCCAGCTTGGCCAGGTGGTCCGCGTGGTCGGCGACGACCTGTTCGCCGTCAACACCGATCCCACCAAGCGTTCCTTCGGCATCCTGATCAAGGACTACGCCGGTGGCGAAATGCCCGGTATCTACTGCGATGGCGGCGTCTACGAGACCGACGCCTTCGAAGGGACCGTCGTCGCCGGAGACGACCTGAAAGTTTCGGCGGGCGGTCGCCTGACCAACGGTGTCGCGGCCGGAGAGCACGTGGTCGCCCACGCCATTTCCGTACAGAGCGGCGTCCTCAAATTTCGACTGCTCGTCTAACCCAAGGAGCCAACGCACATGAAAACCAATCAGTTGAAGATCCACTCCCAGGAGTACATGGAAACCATGGCGCGGCTCATGAGCGAGGCTCTCGAGTCGCCCGAAGGCATGCGGGCGCTTGCCGCCGCCATTGCCGCGCCCATCGAACAGGAGATCAAGCGCAAGGAGATCTCCTCGCTGCTGCTCACCAAGCACACGCTGCCCAAGGGCGAACGTCCGGTTTACCAGAAGAAACCGACCGTCAAGGCCCACTGGATCAGCAAGGACGGCGACGCCCAGGAGCAGGAGGTGGGCAAGGACGAAGTCGAGTTCCCCACCAATCGCATCCACTCCAATCCGATGGTGGACGTGTCCGTCCTCAAGAACGGCAACATCGGCACGCTGATGGACATCCAGACCAGCGCAGCCGACGCCATCCGCAAGGAGATGGACCGCCGCACCATCTCGGTGCTCTCCTCGGCCATCCCGGCGACCAACACCATCGAGGTCACCGGCGACCTGCTCACCGAAGAGGCGCTGAACGAAGCCATCTCGATCATCGAGGACCTGGAGCTGTCGGTGAAGTACATCGTCATGCGCGGCCGCCGGTTCAACGACATGCGCGGCTGGAACCTCGATCCCCAGACCAAGCTCGAGCTGCGCCAGAAGGGTGTCATCAAGAACTACGGCACCGGCGGCATTCTGCTGACCGCCTCCATGCCGCTGGACGAGATCATCATCGTCCCGGATGAAGAGGTCGGAAAGATGCCGGTGCGCGAAAACCTGAAGACGGAGTCCATCGATCAGAAGACCCGCTTCAAGACCGGCTGGCTGGTGTGGTCCGAGATCGGTCAGGGCATTACCCGCCCTGACATCATGGCCAAGGTCAAACTGGTTCCGTAATCTTAGGAGGTGACGTGAGATGAATCGAATCAAGAACATCCGTCCCGGCGTTCTGGTGATCCCCGACGCCGGGCTGAAACTCAAGCCCGGCCAGGTGGTCGAGGTGGAACGCCTCACCAAGCAGATCCAGGCAGCACTCAAGAATGGCCGCCTGGCCATGGCCGACAAACCGAAGCAGGAACCGCTCGCCCCTCCAGAGCCCGATCAGGACGCGGAACCGGTGGACCTGAGCAAGCTCTCCGCCACCGACGCCATCTCCAGGGTCAACGAGGAAGCCAATCCGGAAACCCTTAAGGGCTACATGGAAACTGAAAAACGCCGCACGGTGATCGACGCGCTCAAGAGCCGTCTGGAGGGCCTGCAAGGTGCTGCTGAGTGACCTGATCGCCGACCTGCGGCTCGACCTGTCCGATCCGGGCGCATCTCTCTTCGAGGACCAGACTCTGGAGAGATGCGTCCGGAAGGCCGTTTTCCGGGTGAGCCGCGATCTCGACCAATCGCTGACGATCACGGCCGGAGAGATCACCCCTGATCCCACCGGCGAGGTCCGCGAGCTCCTGGTGATCATGGCGCAGATCCATGCCTGCCAGGTCATGCGTTCGGCCACCGCCAACACCTTCTCCTTTTCCAGCGGCGACAAGCGGGTGGACAAAACCGGCCAGCCCGGCCACTGGGCCAAGCTCGAGGCCGATCTGCTCGCCGACTACCGCCAGCGGCTCACCGAGCTGCGTCCGGACACCCAGCTCGATCAGGAAGCCTACATCCTGACCCCGAGCGGCCTTACGCCGGTCATCTACGAACAAGGGATCGATCTCGATGTTGTTGAATGACCGGGAACGCGCCGAAGCCGTGGCCGACGTCGCCCGGCTGATCCTCTCCTCGGGCCAGACAGCACGCGTCCTGCGCGTGGTTCCCGGCGAGCGGCTCTACGGCACCGACGATGCCGAATACACGGAAATCTCCGTCATCCCCCTCGAACTGAACGAAACCCCGCCGGAGGAGCTGAGCGGCAAGATCGACGCGCTTGCCTGTGTCCTTCCGGATGCCGATGTCCGGGGTGAAGACCGCCTGGCCTCAGACAGGGAAACCTATCGCATACAGAGTGTGGAAGAAGAACACTTCTTCGGCACCGTCACTCATAAGAACCTGCAACTGGTGAAGCTCAATGGGCGTTAGGCGGACCGGTGACTGGGACAAGGCCCGCGCCAAGCTGACCACCGGCATGGGGCCACGTCTGGCCACGGCCCTGCGACAGGCCACGATCCGCAACGCCCTTTTTCTGGTGCGCGAGATCCAGCGGGGGATTCGCTCCCAGGCCCCGGGCGGACAGGCCTTCGTGAAACTCGCCGCAAGCACCATCGAGCGCAAAGGTTCCAGCAAGGCGCTCATCGACACCGGCTTTCTCGTCAACGCCATCACCCAGAAGATCATGGCCGACAAGGCGTTCGTCGGCCTGCTGCGCGGCACCGTCAACAAGGACGGGGAAGACATGGTGAACATCGGTGCCGTCATGGAGTACGGGGCCACCATCAAACATCCGAACGGCGCGACCATCATCATACCCGCCAGACCATTTCTGCATCCGGTGATGGAGAAGTACCGCGAACAGATCCTCCAGAACTATCGCGAGGCGATCCGCTCCGCGCTTTGAGCCTCCGACACATCGCCAGCGCTTCCGGTAAGTAACCAGGCAGAAAACGGAGGCGTCCCTTGAGCACGATACAGACCGTCACAGAAACCCTGATCCGCCTGGCCAAACAGACCATCCACCCGGACACCGTGCTGGTGTTCCCGGATGACCTGTTCGAGGTCCAGCGTACCCCCAGCGTCATCCTCCAGGGGCCGAAGCTGGCGGAAGACCGTTTCCGCCGCAGCCAGAGCCGCCTGTTCGAGAAGAATGTCACGGAGCTGAGTTTCGAGGAGTGCCGGTTTCCCAGGCTCTATCACCTCGATTTCGACCTGGTGGTGACCGTGGACCGGGAGGCCGAACTGCTCGGTTTTCACGAATCGGTGTCGCGGTTCCTCCAGCTTTACCCGGAGATCGCCATCGCCGACCAGGGCAGCCTGAACCTTACCGAACTGGTTCCTCTGGGCGGCCTGGCCCGGGTGAACCTCTCCAACCTCCGGCAAAGCTCCGGACGCATTCGCATCGAATCCTGCCCGGTGTACGACGGCGACCTGCGCGACGGTCGGCTGATCCGGGACCGGACCTTCCAGTTTCACGGCGACGTGACAGAGCAACGAACCATTCAACCGTAAAGGAGAACAACCGTGATCGAGATCAGAAACCTGCAGTTCCAACCCCTGACGTTCAACCTCTCCGGCCAGGGAACCCTTCACCTCGGGCCGCGAGAACGCAAGAGCATCGCCCGCAAGGACCTCTCCGCCGAGATCAAGACCGCCGGAAAACGCGGCCTGGTGCGCATCACCGACCTGACCGGCGGCGCGGAACCGGAGCCGGAAAAGCCCACGGCAACCGATGACGCCGCAGCCGATGAGGCCAAGACCACCAGCAAGCGGAGGAAATAACCATGCCGACCTATCTATCGCCCGGGATTTACACCCGGGAAACGGACTTCAGTTTTTATGTGAAGCAGATCTCGACCTCGTCGGCCGCCATGGTCGGGGTGGCCGAGAAAGGTCCGATCAACAAGCCGGTGCTGGTGACGAGCTGGGAACAGTTCATCAACCGTTTCGGCTCCTACATCAACGAGAGCTATCTGGCCTACGCCGCCCGGGCGTTTTTCGACAACGGCGGCTCGGTCCTTTACGTCACCCGCATCGCCCATCTCACCGATCCCACCGACCGTGACACCCTGACGGCGCTCAAGGCATCCGTCGTCCTGCAGAACCGGGAGGCGACCCCCGCCGACGCCCTGCGGATCGAGGCCGTGAACGAAGGCGTCTGGGGCGACCGACTCTCCGTCTCCATCGAGGACGGCTCCCTTGACCCGGCCAACCATTTCAACCTGGTGGTCCGGCATAAAGGCGATGTGGTCGAGGTGTTCAAGGATCTGAGCATGGACGAGACGCTGCCCAACCATGTGGAGCTGGCGATCAACGACCGTTCGGATTTCATCCTGGTCCAGGATCTGGCAGCCGTGTCGGGAACGCCCGGCGACCGTCCGGCATTGGGCGTGTTCACACTCACCGGCGGTGACAACGGGCTGGCCGATCTGGCCGATGCCGATTTCATCGGCGATCCCTCGCAGCATACCGGCCTCTATGGCTTTGACGAGATCGACGCCCTGAACCTGCTGATGGTTCCCGGCGTCACGACGGTGCCGGTGATCAACGCCGGAATCGCCTATGCCGAAGGGCGCAAGGATCTGCTGTTCATCGCCGACATGCCCATGCACCTGGAGCCGCTCGAAGCGGTCGACTTCCGCAAGGGACAAGGGATGTACAGCCACGCGGCCTTCAACTCCTCCTACGCGGCGCTCTACTACCCCTGGCTGGAGATCAGCGATCCGGTCAACTCGCGCAAGAAGCTGGTGCCGCCCTGCGGCGCGGTGGCGGGCTGCATCGCCCGCAGCGACCAGAAGACCAACGTCTGGAACGCGCCCGCCGGTATCGACCGGGGCCGCATCTTCAACACGCTCTCCCTGGCCTACAAGACCAGCCGTGGCGAGCGCGATGTGCTCTATCCGGAAGGGATCAACGTCATCGCCGTGTTCCCCGACACCGGCATCAACATCTGGGGGCAGAAGACACTGCAGAGCCAGCCCTCGGCCGTGGACCGCATCAACGTCCGCCGCCTGATGATGTACATGGAGGAAGCCATCTCGGAATCCTCCCGCTTCGTGGTGTTCGAACCGAACCATCCCCAGACCTGGCGTGCCCTCGGCCGCCTGATCAATCCCTTCCTTCAGGACATCAAGGACAAGGGCGGCCTCTACGACTTCGCATTCCAGTGCGACGAGGAGACCAATACCCCGGCGGTCATCGACCGCAACGAAATGGTGGCCCGCGTGTTCGTCAAGCCGACCAAGACGGCGGAGTTCATCGAGCTGAACTTCATCCTGACCAGCACCGGCGCGGACTTCAAAGAAATCATCTAACGGGAGAACACGGCTATGAGAAGCGGAAATATGCCCAAGAGCCTTTACCAGAACTGGCAGTTCGCCATCGAGGTAAACGGCTTCGACGTGGCCCTGTTCCACAAGGGACAGGAGCCCAAAACAGAATTCGAGGAAGTGGCCTTTGCCCCGGCCGGTTCGATGTTCGACCAGAAGGTGGCGGGGCGGGTCAAGTTCGAGGACATCACCCTCGAGAAAGGCACCCTGCAGGACGGCTCCGACGAGGCGGCACGCGAATGGATCAAGAAACAGGTGGACGTGAACGCCGTCACCGGCGGTCTTCCGGCCGACTACATGCGCGACATCGACGTTGTCCGCTACGACCGCACCGGCAACGAGACTCGCCGCTGGACCCTGCACGGGGCCTGGGTGAAGGCGCTCGAATACGACGAGCTCGAAGGCGGCAACACCGAGAACACCATCGAGAAGCTCACCATCTGCTTCCAATACTGGACCTAAACCGGAGGATCGACCATGTACAGCTTTGAACTGCCAAGCGGCACTGAACTCGAGCTTCGGGAAATGACCGGGGCCGAGGAAGAACTGCTCACCAACCAGCGCCTGATCCGCTCCGGAGAGGCGATCAACCAGGTGCTCCGCAACTGTTTTGTCCGGCTGGGCGAGAAGACCGACCCCGATCTTTCCGAGGTGATGAACCTGCTCTCGGGTGACCGGTTGTTCGCCCTGGTCCGCCTGCGCCAGATTTCCCTCGGTGACGAGGTGGAGCTGGAGCTGAGCTGTCCGAACAGCTCCTGCCGCATGAGCAACTTTGTGACCATCAATCTCGAGGATCTCAAGGTCACCCCCTACGGCGAGGAGCGGGAGTTCGCCTTCAAGCTGCCCGGTTCGAAGAAAACCGTGCGCTTCGGATATCTCGACGGCCACAAGGAAAAGCGTCTGGCCAGCCTGCGCGAGCCCAACATCACCTCGGCCATGCTCATCCGCGTCCTCGACATCGACGGCAAGGCTCCCTCCAAGAAGAGCCTGGCGGAAATGTCGATGCGCGACCGCAACGCGCTGCGGCAGGAGATGTCGCGGGTCGACGCGGGAATCGACACCTCGGTCGAGACCGAATGCGATGGCTGCGGCACCAAGATCCGTACCCGCCTGGAGGCCGAACCGGCTTTTTTGTTCCCCGGAGTTCGCTTGTAAGCGACGCATTCTTTCTCGCTTACGGCGGACTGCACTGGGGCTGGTCGGAAACCCGCTCGCTGACGCTCAGGGTCCGGCGTCAGTTCGTCGAGGCCCTCGAGCGGCAACTTGATTTTGAACGTGAGCAAACGGAACGGCGATAGATGAACGGCGATCTCGGACTGGGCATAGTGGTATCGATGAAGGATGCGTTCTCGCAGAACGCGCAGCGCATCCGTGGTTCCATGATGGACCTCGATTCCACCGTGGCGGATGCCAGCGAGCGGATGACCCGCAACCTGGACCGCATCCAGCAAGGGACCATGATGCTGGGGGCGGGACTGGCCCTGATGGCAGTACCCGCCGCCCTGGTCGCCTCCACCGCCGCGACCCAGAAAGCCCTGGGCGAGCTGGCGTCCCTCGGCGTGCAGGACCTCCGGGCCATCGAGGACGCCGCCGAATCCTTCACCAACCAATGGTCCGGTGCCGACAAGGCCGCCTTCATCACCGCCACCTACGACGTGAAATCGGCCCTGTCCAACCTCAGCGACGAGGCGGTGGGCGTATTCACCTCCATGGCCGCCATGACCGCCAAGGCGACCAAGGCCACCACCCAGGAGATGGTCGGCACCTTCACCACGGCCTACGGGATCTTCAAGCCCATCATGGCCGACATGAACGACATGGAATGGGCGACCGCCTTTTCCGGAGCCATGGCGCAAACCGTGGCCTCGTTCAAGACCAACGGCACCCAGATGGCCGACGCCATCAAGAACATCGGCGCGGTGGCGGCGGCGAGCAACATTCCCCTGAACGAGCAGCTCGCCGTGCTTGGCCAGCTTCAGACCACCATGCCCGGCTCCGAGGCGGGCACGCTGTACAAGGCGTTCATCATGAAGGCGGCCGAGGCCGGGGACGAGCTTGGCCTGTCGTTCACCGACACCAGCGGCCGCCTCAAGGGCGTGGTTCCCATCCTGCAGGAGATCAAACGCCAGTTCCCCGACCTCTCCAACGCCGCCGCCCAGGTGAAACTGAAGAAGGCCTTCGGTTCCGACGAGGCGGTCAAGTTCCTGCTGCAGATGTCGGCGGGCATGGAGAGCCTCGAAGGCAATATCCAGTCGGTGGGCCGGGCCATGAAGACCGGCACGGCAGTCACCGAGCAGATGGCCGACGCCATGAACCAGGACATCGGAGCCCGGTTCCTGCTTCTGCGCCAGCAGATGGCCAACCTCAGCGAAATCCTGGGCCGCACTCTGCTGCCGGTGGTCACGCCGATGATCAACGGGGTCTCCCGCTTCATTCTGTTCCTGCAGCGCATGGCCAAATCAATGCCGGGCGTGACCCGGGTGGTCCTGGGACTGTCCATGGCCCTCGGCACCATTCTGGTCGTGGCCGGAGCCGTCACCGCCGCCGTGGGCATGGTGGGACTCATGCTTCCCGCCATCAAGGCCGGGTTCGTGGCCATCAGCGCCGCGTTGGCCGGGGTGGGTTCGGCGGTCGCGACCTATTTTCTGCCCGTCACCGCGATCATCGCGGGCGTGATCCTCTCGGTGTATCTGCTCAAACGCGCCTGGGAAACCAACTTCGGCGGCATCCAGGACGTCATAACCGGGGCCTGGAACAAGGTCTCGCTGGTGTTCCGGGGGGTCAGAGAGCTGGTGGGTTCGCTCAGCGGCGGCGTCGGGCAGATGTCGGCCGAACTGGCCCAGAAGCTCGAATCCGCCGGACTGATGGGCTTCGTGGTCACCGTCTTCAAAGCCTATTACCGCGTTCGTGAGGCCCTGGCCGGATTGTGGGCCGCGTTCTCCCATGCCTTTGGCCGCATCCGCGCCATCCTCGAACCCACCGTCCGCACCCTGATGAGTGCCTATGCGGCGCTGGCCAGCGCGGTCTTTTCAGTGGTGGAGATCTTCGGCGTTGCCGCCAGCGCCACCGACGGGTCGTCCTGGCGCACCTTCGGCACGGTTATCGGCACCGTCGCCGGTGTGCTTCTGCAGGGGCTGGCATTCGCGCTGAAGATCGTGGCCTGGAACCTGTCGCTCATCGTCCGAGCCCTGGCGGTGGTGGTGCGCAGCGTGGTCTGGGTCGGCAAGGTCATCGTCGGGTCCCTGGTCGGAGCAACCAAGTTCATCTACAAGTTCCTGCTGCCCGTGCGCATGATCGGCGAGGCCTTCGTGGCCGCCGGGAAGATCGTCTATGCGGTCTGGCAAGTGCTGACCGGCGACATTTCCCTGCTGGACGGTCTCAAGGCCATCGGCGGCGCGGTCTACGATTTACTCGCCACCCCGTTCCGCTGGGCGCGGGATGTGGTGGTCGGTGTCTGGAATTTCATTTCCGGGATCTTCACCTCCATCGGACGCCTGGTGGCTGACGCCGCCGGACAGATCGGCCAGGCGATTCTGAATCTGCCGATCATCAGCACCCTGCGAGATCTGTTTGCCACCGTGCGCTCCTTCTTCGCCGGGGATACCACCTTCTTCGAGGCGGGCAAGAAGCTACTGATCACCCTGGGAGAAGGGATCTGGTCGGCGGTGACCTATCCATTCACCATGCTTAAGAACGCCCTCGGCAAGTTGCGCAATCTGCTGCCGTTCTCCGATGCCCGCGAGGGACCACTCGCCAGCCTGACCGCCTCCGGTTCCGCGCTGCTCAAGACCCTCGCCGACGGCATGAGCCTTACCCAGTCGCTGCCCGCGAAAGTGTTCGGCTTCGCCGCTCGCGGGATTCTCTCGGCCGCTGCGGGAACCTGGCAGCAGATCAAAACGGCAGGCGGCAACCTCATGGATGCCGCCTCGGCTCCCTTCCGGATGGCCGGAAAACTCTGGGATGGGTTGACCTCCGGCGCTCAAACCGTCGCGGCCAAGGCCGGTGCCATCTTCGGCGGTCTCAAACAATCCCTGTTTGGCAACACGCCCGAACTGGCGCTCACGCCGCCCCAGGTCAATGCCTGGGACGCGCTGGCCACAGGAGCCGTCAATCTCCGCGACCGGATCGTTGCCACGCTGTCTGCCGTCCCCGGGGCTGTCGGTCGAATCTTTGCCAGTGCCGGTACCGAGGGGCAATCCCTCTGGCAAAGGCTTTCCAGCGGCGCGAGCGCGGGCATCCAGGCACTCAAGGATCGCAGCACCGGGATCGCCAACGGTTTGCTCTCCTCCGCTCGCGCCATGCTGGGAGTCCAGACCCCGATTCCGCAGGTGGCCGAGCAGAAACAACCGCTCGGAGCTACGCCGCCCGCCGAATCGATTGGGCAACGCATCATCGAAAGCGTGCTCAGTCTCATGCCGCGTCTGGACGAGCGCCTGGTGCCCAAGGCTCTGAGCGCCATGCTGATGCTCCAGCCGGTCATGGCCACGGCCGCGCCGCATCCGCAACAGATGAACGGCACCGTGCAGACCGTCGCGGCAGCCGTTGAGCCGGTAAGTAAGAGCTATATCCAGCCGTTTGCGGTGGAACCGGCACCGGAAATCGGAAGTGCCTCTCTGGCTCCGGCCGGGATCGAGCGGCCCAAGACAACCGCGCCGACTCCGATAGCGAAGCCCCTGCAATCCGGACTCACCGAGACGGTGCCTTCCGAACGGTTGATTGCTCCGGCCCGCACCGCTCCCGCGATACTCCTGCGGGCAGAGGAAAGCGGTCCGGGTCTGCGCGAGCTGCTGGAATCGCTGCTCTCGCGCCTCGATGGCCTGGCCGAGCGCCCGGTGGAACTGAGCGTGACCACCAACATCGATGGCCGGAAGGTGGCCGAGGCAGTCTACAAGGACCTTCGCGAGCGGAAGATCAGAAATTACGAAACACTTTGAGAGGACCGATGAAACGCATCTTTGTCTGCAGCCCGTTCGCGGGTGACATAGCCCGAAACGTCAAGGTAGCCGAGGCGCTTTGCCGACGGGTCATGAGAAACGGTCACGCGCCGTTCGCGCCGCACCTGTTGTATCCAACCTTTACCGATGACAGCGTTCCCGAGCAGCGGGAGACGGGCATCGCCTGCGGCCTGGCCTACATGGAATGTTGCGACGAGGTGTGGGCGTTCACCGGCAACGGCATTTCCAGCGGCATGCGGCGGGAACTCGACCGGGCCGGACAACTGGGCAAGCCGATCCTCGAGATCGCCGAGGTGTAAGGAATGGCCTGGGATCAACAGCCCATCAAGGGATATCTGGTGGACGCCGACACGGGGGAGCGGCTCGAATTCCAGTACAACCCCAACTCCATCAGCGACGAGAAGTCGACCGACTACGCGACGATCAAGATCCCCGGCATGAGCCACCCGCGCTACCAGTATGTCGCCGGGGAACCGCGCCGGATCGCCTTCAAGGTCGAGCTGTTCAAGGGGCCGGTGAAGCAGAAGGTCGACTGGCTCCGCTCGCTGCAATATCCGGAACACGCCGGAACCATGCTCAAGAACGCGCCGCACCGTGTGCTGCTCATCTTCGGCGATCTCTACCCCGGCGTGACCTGCATCGTCCGGCAGGTGAAGGCGCGTTTCTTCGGCCTGTTCGACCGGGACAACCTGCTACCGCAACGGGCCGAGGTGGACATCGTCCTCGAAGAATACGTGGACCGCTCCATCAACTGGTCGGAGGTACGTTTATGATCGGCCGCGATTCCCGATACGCCCGCTGCCTTCTCTACCGGGACAGCGACGGCACCTCCCTCGGCATGCGCCAGCGCATCGACAATACCCCCAGACACGACGACCGCCTACACACTGTGGTCGAGGGCGACCGCCTGGATCTGCTCGCGCACCGCTATCTGGGTGACGCCCGGCTCTGGTGGATCATCTGCGACTACAACGACATCTTTTTTCCGTTGGCGCTCGAGCCCGGTCTGGCGCTGCGCATTCCCTCCCGCGAACACGTCCAGATGCGCCTGCTCGACTGAGGCGTCCGACACCTCGCCATGCCTTCCGGTAAGTAAGCAGGGAACTGCGAACCGCCGGAGAAACGCATGGATCTGGATACATTCAAGCCGACATTTCTGATTCAGATCGAGGGGCAAGACCTTTCGAAGGACATCACCCAGGAGATCACCTCGTTCGTCTTCACCGACAACGAGGAGGAGCTGGATGTTCTCGAGCTGTCGGTGACCGACCGCAACCTGCAGTTCGTCGACGATCCGCTGTTCCAGGAAGGCAACGAGATCGTGGCCCGCTTCGGCTACGTGGGGAACCTCTCTCCGCGCAAGAAGGCGGTTATCAAGGACATCGATTACGACTTCCCGGAAAACGGCGATCCAACCATCCGCATCAAGGCCTACGACAAGGGCTTCAAACTCGCGGGCAAGGAGAACCAGAAAGTCTGGCAGAAACCCGCTCCCGGCGTCCTCTATTCGGAAATCGCCGAACAGATCGCCGCCGCCAACGGCCTCACGCCGGTGGTCACGGCCACCAAGGGAACCCATCTCCGCGTCACCCAGAGCAACATCTCGGACGCCCAGTTCCTCAAGGAGCTGGCGGAAAAGGCCCGCGACCGCGATGGCGACGGCGTGAGCGGCTATGTCTTCTACATCCAGGACGACGAACTCCATTTCCATCCCCGCGAGCTCGACCAGACGCCGCTTCTGACCCTCGAATATTTCACCGACACCAAGGGCCTGTTGCGCTCGTTCCGCCCCAGCACCCAATCCCAGGGAGCCAAGGGCGCAGGGGTCGAGACCAAGACGGTCGGCGTCGATCCGCGCAAGAAGGACGTGGTCGAGCACAAGGCTAACAACGCCACCACGCCGGAGCGGACGGCCCTGGGCAAGCAGACTTATCTGGTCGACGGCAACACCGGCGAAGGCAGCTTCAAGGAACAGGAGACGGGGCAGATCGTGCCCAGCTTCGACCGTTCCGAAGGCTTTCACGAAGAGCCGCGCCAGGAGCCCGCCCAGGACAGCGCCGAAGGCAAATTCCGCGAGGCCGAGCTGCGACAGGTCGAGGCGGACGCGGCCACCATCGGCATTCCCCAGCTACGCGCCAAGAAGAACGTCGAGATCAAGGGCGTGGGACGGAAGTTTTCCGGCATCTACTACTGCCACTCGGTGCGCCACAGCATCAGCGGCGCTGGCTATCTCTGCGAACTCAAACTCAAGAAGAACGCCCTCGGCAAGGGCGCGGGCGACAAGTCCGCCGAGTCCCAGGGCAAACCCAACGACAAGGAGGCCCCGCCCACGCCGCAAAACGAGCCGCCAGCCATGGTGACCATCGACGCGGACTCCGGCGCGGTCACACAAGGAGGCGGCAATGGGTGATCTCAGCAAGAATTTCAACCGTTCGGAATTCGCCTGCAAGGGCAAGAACTGCTGCGGCCATTCGGCTGCGGTCCATCCCGACCTGGTCGACGCCCTGCAGGCGTTGCGCGACCGCATCGGCAAACCGCTGTCCATCACCAGCGGCTTCCGCTGTAACCGGCACAATAAGGCGGTGGGCGGCGCGGAGCAGAGTTTCCACACGCTGGGCATGGCGGCCGACGTGAGCTGTCCGGCAGGCGTTTCGCCCGAGGAACTGGCGGTCATCGCCGAGGAGATTCCACTCTTCCGCGAGGGCGGCATCGGCGTCTACGCATCCTGGGTCCATCTCGACGTGCGCCAGTCGGGCAAAGCGAGGTGGCGGTCATGAGCGCCGAAACCAAGACTCTGTTTTCCGGCACCGCGCTGGGACTGTCCGGGCCTCTTCGGGTGGAGATCCTGCCCAATGGAATGACCGCCAGGCTGACCCAGCCGTTCCGTGTCCGCACCGCCACTGGCCGCATCATCGAAGTGCCCGCCGGGTTCGAGACCGACTTCGCCTCGGTGCCGCGCCTGTTCTGGCGCGTGGTGCCGCCCTGGGGGCGATATTCTCCGGCGGCCGTCGTTCACGACTACCTCTACCACTCCGGCAAGGTCTCGCGGCTTGCGGCCGACCGGCTCTTTCTCGAACTGATGGCGGCCCTGGGCGTGCCACTGTGGAAACGCCAGCTCATGTATTGGGCGGTTCGCCTGGGCGGCTGGCTGGCCTGGAACGCCAGTCGAAAGCGGGAGGCG
The DNA here is from genome assembly GCA_035325995.1 of Thermodesulfobacteriota bacterium. Classification (NCBI taxonomy): domain Bacteria; kingdom Pseudomonadati; phylum Thermodesulfobacteriota; species Thermodesulfobacteriota bacterium. The sequence goes on from DAOKYU010000009.1 coordinate 54,015, forward strand.
GAGCATGCTTGAAACCCGCGACCGTCAATCCGAGGAACGCTACCGCAACCGCTGGTACGGCAAGTACCGGGCCTTCGTGCGCGATAACAACGACCCCGAACGCCTCGGCCGGGTCCGCCTGGAAATCCCCGCCGTGCTCGGCAGTGGGCGGGAGAACTGGTCCGAATGGGCCGCGCCCTGTTTTCCCTACGGCGGTAACGACGACACCGGCATGTTCCTGGTCCCCGAGGAAGGGGCCTCGGTCTGGGCCGAGTTCGAGGGCGGCGTCGTCCAGCATCCGATCTGGACCGGGGTCTGGCTGGCCAAGAGCAATCCCGGTGAGCAGCCCGAGGAATCCAAGCGCACCTGCGCGAATGCCTTCTGTCATGACTGCGAGGACAAGGTCGAGCATCAGACCAACCGGCACGACGATCTCGAACACAAGAAGTACCACGGCCATCCGCCGTATTACTGCCCACGCCTGAAGGTCCTGCTCAAGACCGAAACCGGCCACACCATCCTTGCCGATGACCGCGACGGCGACGAGCTGCTGCGGATCATCGACCGCGCTGGACAGATCCTCACCATGGAAGGGAAGGTGAAGCCCGAGATACAGAGCGGCAACGCCCTGCGCCGAGGCACGAAGGACGCCGAGAAAGGCGACCAGCTCGACATCGCTTCGCAGATCGTCGGCTCCCGCGCCCGCATCCAGCTCACCGACCTCTGCCGCCAGCAGGTAATCCTCGAAGCCTGGCAGGACAAGGAGAAGGTCCACATCCTCTCGTGCGACAAGGGCCGCTCCCGCTGGCAGAAGATCCTCATCGATACCACCAAGGGTCGGGAGAAGGTTCACATCTGGGGGCTCAACGGCACCCAGGAAATCCTCGTCGATTCCACCGCCGCCGCCGAACAGATCCGGCTCACCGACAAGGCCGGTCAGGTGGTGCGCATGAACGCCGCGCCCGGCCAGGAAAGCATCAGCGCCACCGACAAGTCCGGCAGCCTCGTGTTCATGGATGGGGTGGCCGGAAACATCATCATTCGCTCGACGAACACCGTCTTGATCAACACCTGAAGGAAGCATTGCATGGGAGAAAGAACAACAACGCCCTCCGGACTCTCGGCCAGCGAGGAATTGCTGGCTCGGACCTTCGATCATTGGCGGGAGGAATTCCGCAGCATCCTCGAAAACCATCGCCGGGAAATCCAGGACCGACTCGAGAAGATCGAGCGTGAAATCGAGAAGAAATCGGACAAGGAAAACGTCGAGGTGCTGGTCCGCTCGATCTATTCCGATCTGCACCGGCACGCCGAGGAGATCGACCGGTTGCACGCCCGGGTCGGCTCCAAGATGGGGACCGAGACCATGTGGAAGATCGTCGGCCTGGTGTTGACCATCGGCAGCACCATCGGCGGACTCGTCGGCTTTCTGATCCATCTGCTGCTAAAGGTGAATCCATGAGCTCCCAGGCGCGACTTGGCGACATCAGCAGTCACGGCGGCGTCATCATCACCGGGGCCAGTCGGACGCTGGACAACGGCATGCCGGTGGCCCGCATGGGGGATCTGCACGTCTGTCCCATCCCGGGGCATGGCGTGACGCCCATCGTGACCGGCAGCTTCGACACCATCACCGAAGGATTGCCCAACGCCCGCATCGGCGACATCACCGCCTGCGGAGCCATCATCCTCACCGGCAGTCCCGACACCATCGACAACTGAGGGGGCCGCCATGAACAATCTCGAACAGCCGCAGGAACCGCAATACTGGGATGTCTTCCCGAAACTGATCCGGGTCTCGCGATCCCCATTCGTCCAGCGTATTCCGCTCTCGATCCGGGGTCTGCCCGAAGCGCCTGTGTTCGAATCGTCCAATCCCGACGTGGCCAGTGTCGATGAGGACGGCAATGTCGAGTGCGGCTTCGTTCCCGGGGCAGCCATGATCCTGGTCTGGGATTCGCCCGAGCGGCTCAGCCTGCGGCACGTTCAGGTCGAGGTCTATGGCGGCGGCGTCTCCGCACCGGTGGAGGTCCCTTCATGACGGATACCCCACCAGCCTTCAGCCACTGGGAGGTTCAGCCTCGCTCCATCCGGCTCTCCGCTGGCGAGTTCGAGCAAAGGGTTCCGCTCTCCCTGCGCGGCGACGTGGACGCCCCGGTTTTTGCCTCCAGCAATCCGGAGGTCGCGGAGATCGGGCAGGATGGCGTCATTCGCTGCGGCTGGACCATCGGCAACGCCGTGCTCATGGTTTGGCGGTCTTCGGCCCGGGACAGCCTCCGCCATGTTCTGGTGGAGGTCCGCGATCCGTCCTGGTTCGCCGACCACCCGGACTTTGCCAGCGGAGCATCGGTTTTCCTCAGTGGCACGGTGGTCAACGCCATCAACACCAGCGGCGTCGGCAACGCGCTGATCGAATTCCGCCGCTCGGAAACCGGCCCTGCGGCGTTTCAGACCTTCGCCAACGCCTATGGCGGGTTTGAGCTGTCCGTGCCCGAGGGATTCTATTACGTGGAGGTCACAGCGCCGGGATACATCGCCTGGCATGGCTGGGTGAACGCCGACCCCAACACCTCCGGCGACATCCAGATCGTTCTTTCGCCCGAGCTCGACGGCCAGGTCGCCCGCATCGTGTTGCAGTGGGGCCTCAACCCCAGGGATCTCGATTCCCATCTCACCGGACCGACGCCATCGGGCGGTCGCTTCCATGTGTTCTATTCCCACACCATCGAAAACGAGGCGGCGGAATTGGACGTGGACGACACCAGCTCCTACGGGCCGGAGACCATCACCATCCATCGGCTCATCCCAGGTGTCTACCGGTACGCGGTCCACGACTACACCAACCGCAACGCCAATCCGAGCACCGGCCTGGCGCAGTCCGGAGCCTCGGTGAAAGTATTCCTGAGCGATGGCCGTGAGCAGACCTTCACCGTTCCCAACGCCCCGGGCACGGTCTGGACCGTGTTCGAAATCGACGGCGCGACCGGAACAGTGACGCCGGTCAACGCCATGAGCTATCAATCCCAACCCGCCAATGTCGGCATGTAATGGAGGTTGTCCATGATTTCCGAAGAACCCGCCGACTTGCAGGCCACCATCGAACAGACCGATTCTGGGGAACAGCAGTATGTGCTGCGGGCGCTCTGCGATCACCTGTCAGGCATTCGTGAGGAGCTTTCCGGCATCCGCACGCTGCTGGAGGCCGGTCACGCCGCCTCTGAGGCGATGCGCGGCCAGGCCCAGGCCTATCTTGAGGCCCAGCAGGCCAGGACCCAGGAGTACCTGGAGCAGGTACAGATCGAGCCGGAGCCCGATTTCTATCCCTTCGTCGAACTGCCTGCGGGCACCGAACCCCGGGATCTGCCGGATGGCAACCGGCTCTTCACCTTGCCCGACGGCATGATCCTGCGAACCACGGACGACCAGCGAATCTGCGTTATCGACGGCGGGGAACAGCGGGTCATCACCCCCGGACCCGGCACGGCCATCGAGGTCGCCCCGGGACGCCTTTACACCCTGGTCGAGTCCTATCTGCGTTCGCCCCAGGAGGCGGCCGGTATCAGCGGACTGCCTGCCGGGATCGAGCCGACCGCCATGGGCGCGGAACGCTTCGCGGTGGTTCTGCCCGAGGGCATCCGCCTCGACGTCGATCACCGGGAGCGGTTCATCACCCTGATCAACCCGGCCGGACCTATCGACATCATCGGCATCGGCCGTATCGAGGGTATCGGCGAAACCATCGCTGTTCGTCTGCTGTCCGGCGGAGCCAAGGGATTCCAGTGCGGCCAGTCCGGCCATGGCGGGCTGATCGAGGCGGACGGAACCATCCACCTGGGTCTGAAAAATGGTCTGGATCTGGTGGTCCGGTTCCAGGGAGAAGCCATCGACGACGGCACTTCGAAAAATGGCTGCGCCGCTCAGTGCGGCCTCGACTGCGAGGAGCGTACCTGATGAGCTATGACTTTCTCGGCAAGGGGCTGCGTTACCCGTTCCGGTTTCAGTCGCTATCCGGCGGCACCCAGGTCTCGACCGCCACCTCACGGGAGCACGAGCATATTCGCGAAAGCATCCTGCAGATCCTCGGCACCCGGATCGGCGAACGGTTCATGAATCCGGAGTTCGGCTCCCGGCTGAAGGATCTGGTGTTCGAACAGAACGACGAGGTGCTCAAGGGCCTGCTGCGCCATTACGTGATCGACGCCATCAAGCGCTGGGAAAAGCGGGTGATCATCACGGAGGTGCGCTTCGACGACCGGCCGCTGAACATCGACGGCAACCTGCTGCTGGTGCATATCGCCTACCGGGTGATCCAGAGCCAAGTGGACGGCAACCTGGTCTATCCCTTCTACAGAGAAGACCCGAACAATCCCGCGCCCAGCTATCCCCAGCCGGAGCCCGAGCCGGAACCCGAGCCGGAACCGCCGCCGGTGCGCAGCGTGCGCCTGTCGCCGGACGTGCGCTCGCTGTTCAATCTGCTCTGGTTCGACGCGGCCGAGATGAGCCCCGATCCGGCGGATTCCTTGATCTGGCCAGCCGGGAAATACGAAGTCGCCTACATCGAGGGAGCCTTTCAGGACCGCAACGGCAAGTGGATCGTCAGCGATCCGGGTGACAACCACGGCCATTACCTGACATTCGAGGGAGCGCCAGAAACGGAAGCGCCCCAAGCCGAGCACGCCCTCTATCTGGCCGCGAGCGGTCTGGGCTTCGACACCCCGAGTCAGGCGGAAGACAACGCCGCTGGCACCGTTCACCGGATCAGCACCCTGGAGCCGGGCCGCATCGGTCTGTTCTATTTCGAGGGCAAGAAGGAATCCCACTACCTCAACAACATCTCCGGGCAGCCCAATCCCGTCTGGCAACTGCGCGGCCCGCTCTGAGGCATCCCGCCTCCGACACATCCAGGCCCCTTCCGGTAAGTAACCGGCGTGGCGAGAGCATCAGGCGCTCTCGCATAACCGCCGAAAACCGGAGAGACCATGGGCCGCGCAAGCATCGGATACATCAACAAGGACTACGAATCGATCCGCCAAGAGCTGCTGGCGAAGATCCCGCAGCTCACCGACCGCTGGACCGATTTCAACCACTCCGATCTCGGCGTCGTCCTGCTCGATCTGTTCTGCGGCGTGGGCGACATGCTGGCCTACTACCTGGACGCCCAGGCGGCGGAGGCCTTTCTGCCCACGGCCCGCCAGCGCCAGAACGTCATCAACCTTTGCAAGCTCATCGGCTACCGGCTGGATTCGCCGGTGGCCTCCACCACCACGCTGCGTTTCCGCATCTCCGCCCCGCTCGGCAAGGACCTGACCATTCCGGCGGGGACGGCCTGCCGCGCCTTGCTGAGTGACGGCGAGGCGGATTTCGAGACGGTCGAGGACGGCCTGATCCCGCGAGGCGTGCTCTCGGTGGACATCCCGGCCCGGCAAGGCGTGCGCCGCACCGAGACCTTCACGTCGACGGGGTTGCCATTCCAGCGCATCCGCCTGACCGGCGACGTTATCGCCCAGAGCACGATCACCGTTACGGTGGGGGACGACGCCTGGAGCGAGGTCGATCATTTCCAGGACAGCCTGGCCGACAGCCGCCATTTCATGGCCGACCTGGACGCCCTCGACATCTCCACGCTGATTTTCGGCGACGGGCAAAGCGGCGCTGTACCGGTTCAGGGAAGCGCCATCACCGTCAGCTATCTGCAGACCATCGGAGACCAGGGCAATCTCGGTCCGAACCGGATCACCCAACTGCTGAGCCCGGTCTACCTTGACGGAGGCCAGGTCTCCCTGACCGTCACTAACCCGGTGCCCGCCACCGGTGGCGCTTCGCGGGAAGCCCTCGAACACGCCCGCCGACAGGCACCGGCGGAGCTGCGCAGTCTCTGGAAGGCCGTCACCCTGGAGGATTACCAGGCCCTCGCCGAGGGTTACCCCGGCGTCGCCAAGGCCAAGGTGCTCGACACCAATGCCTGTCAGAACATCCGCTATTACAACGTTCAACTGGCCATCGCCCCCAATGGCGGCGGAATGCCCTCGGCGTTGCTCAAGCGGGACCTCGCGGAGTTTCTCGAACGCCGCAAGGTCATCACGGTCGAGATCAACCTGTTCGACCCGATCTACCGACCCGTCTCCATAGACGCCGAGGTCTATGTCTGGCCCGGTGAACCGCTGGAAAACGTGCGCAGCCGCATCGAAGCCGCGCTCACCGATTTCTTTTCCTTCGACCGGGTCTCCTTCGGGCAGACCGTTCACTTCTCCGACCTGGTGGCCCTGATCGACGGCGTGCGCGGCGTCAGCCACATGCACCTGTACGCGCCCCAGCAGGACATCGAGCTTCGCCACGGCGAAATCCCGGTTCTCGGCAGCGTCAACCTCGATCTGCGGAGGGCCGGTTGATGTCGGATTGGTTCAAGGACAATCTGCTCGGCCTGCTGCCGCCGCTTTACGATCATAACGACGAAGCCGGTGACCTGCGCACCTTTCTGAGCCTTCCCGCTGGAACGCTCGACGAACTTAAGCAGGCCATCGACGAGTTCCCGACCATCTTCGATGTGGATCATTGCGACGAGCGTTTCCTGCCGCTGCTGGCGAGACTCGTCGGCCTCGAAGTGGACGGCACCTGTTCGCCGGACTGCCAGCGCCGCCGTGTGCGGGAGGCGGTCGAAATCTATCGTCGCAAGGGCACCATTCCGGCCATCGAGCGCGACTTCAACACGCTCGGCTGGAAGGGGGAACTGCAGGAGACCTTCCGCTCGGCGTTGCGTCTCAATGTCCGCTCCCGACTCAGCAACGCCAAGCTGCCCGGGCTGGTGTTCAGCCTCGGCGTGTTTCGCGTGCTGTGTCTCAACCAGACCGAAGGGCTGCGCGACGCCCTGGTGTTTCACCACCCGGCTGCCACACGCTGTTTCTGGCTCCAGTTTCTCCTGGAATGGATCGAAGGCGGCGCGATGCTCGACTTCGGGCATGCCAACGCCGTGCGCCGGATCGTATTGGCGTTTCTCGACGAAACCTTCGTCCTTGGCCGCTCCTCGCTCGGTTCCTGCCGTCACCTGACCAGCAAGCAGAGGGCCTGGGAGCTGCTGCAACTCACCAGCACCACGGAGATGCTCCCGGAAATCGACCGGGCCGCCGTGAAGGTCTCCCGTTTTCACGGCCGCCAGAACCGGATGCGCCTGAACCACAAGGCCCTCAACGACTGGCGGCTTCCGTACACCCGTGTCGGCGAGGATCGGGTTTCCTTCTGCACGCCCATCTACACCGGCCGCGATTTCGAGGGGGATGTGCTGGAAAGCGGCTTCGGGCTGGGCGAGAGCCATCTCAACCGTAAATCGCTGACCCATGGCGAGACCGCGCTGCGGTACTGCTTCCGGCAGAAGGATTTCTTTTTCGACACGCAGGCGGAACCGGTCGAGCGGGTGGAGGCCAAGTACGACCTGCGCCTGCCCTTGGAATCCCGGCACCGTCTCTGCTTCCAGCTCGGCCGCGCCAGGCTCAACGCTGGTCTCGACCTCACCGCCAACCAGGGCGGCATCAGCAATCTGCTGCTCGCCTCCACCGCTGGCTGCGACGCGGACGTCACCCTGGCCGTCGACCGGATCGACCGATGGCGGCGGAGAGGGCCTGTGTTCCGGCTCAACGCGAACACCCTGAACACCCGGTATCTGAGCAATGCGAATCTGACCGGCGAACGGGCCTCGCTTGAAGTCTACGTGGACACGGGCTCTCTCCAGCGCCATCGGGTCGAGACCATGAAGCTGGGCGCAAGCCCGCTCAACACCACCGGCCTGCGTCTCTCTGTGGACCGGACCCGCCCCCTGCGCGTCAGCCGCATGCGCCTCAACCAGGCCGGATTCCGCTGGTCGCGGCCTTCCTATCGCTGGCTGTTCCGTCAGCAGGATCTGCACGCGCCGACGCAGGCCGGGTTCGAGGCCGCCAACAACAACTATCGCGCCACCCAGTGGCCCATCTGAAGGAGAACCCATGGCGATACATCTCTATCTTGACGAAGCGCTGACCCAGCAGATTTCCGAGGGGGATTTCAGCCGCCCCGAGGCCGAGAGCTACAACGGCACCGACGGCGACATCAAGGATCGGCAGCTCTACGTCGCTAACGAGCAGACGAGCCTCGCCTCGGCCATCGACGCGTCGCAGACATCCATCGCCCTGGCCGAACCGCGTTTTGCCGACGGCGAGCTCATCATCATCGACGGCGAGCAGATGCTCGTCGAAAGCGGTGGCGGCACCGTCAATCTCACCGTGCAGCGGGGCGTGGCCAACACCGCTCCGGCCGCGCACGACGCCGGGACGACCGTCTATTCCGGCTACGACTACACCGGTCTGGTGCTCGATCCCATCGACGAAACCGGCACCGACGAATCGGTCTGGTACCGCCTGGCCCTGACCCAGGCCGAACTCGACACCGCCACCCAGGGCGCACCGCTCAATCTCGGCGACAAGGCATTCCAGCAGACGCTGTCCTTCTGGCGGCGCTGCACCGTGCTCCCGGGCACCCCGGTGCAAAACAAACTCGACATCAAGCTGCGCCTGACCGGCACGGAAAACCCGATTCTCTAAGGAGGCCGCCATGGCATACAACAGCATTCAAGGACTTGCCCACGGTCGGCTCGACCTGCTCAATCAACTGCGGACCTTTCTGGTGACCACTACCGGCTGGACCCTGCACGACGACCAGTCGGCCGACCCGCAGCCGTATTTCGTCTTCAAGTCGCACGGGGAATCCGGGGCCGAGGACGTCTATCTGCAGTTCCGTATCAGCGCCACCTCCGGGCGGATTCACGTCGCGGCATTCCAGTATTGGGACGCGGCCACCCACACCGGCGTCAACGAGGCTTCGCACACCAGTTACACCTACCTGCGGGTGGAGGACAGCGCCGACTTCATCTTCTGGCTGTTCGCCGACCTGGACCACGTCTTCGTGGTGACCAAGCTCGTCTCCACCTACTACGGCCATTACAGCGGCTTGCTGAAACGGTTCTGGTCCGGGGCCGTCGCGCTCACGCAGGCTGCGGTCACCGCCGGAAGCGGCGTGGTGCTTCAGGTCAACGACGCCACCGTGGTCACGCCCGGACAGGACTATGTGATCAAGGACGACGCGGGCATCGAACGCGTGCGGGTGAGCGCCATCGACACCGCCGTCACGCCGAACACCATCACCGTCGAAACCCTCGTTCGGGATTACGCCTCGGGAGCCAAGATCGGCGAGGACCCGCAGCCGGTCGTCAACAGCTACTACAACGCGCCGGGCACCTTCTACGCCGTGAACAAGTTCGACGGCTGGACTTCCGCGTCCGGCCAGCAGGGCCGCTGCGGCGCGGCCCACGGCGGGCTCCAGGGTGAAACCGATCCGGAGATGCGCTACGGCACCACCATCCTCTTTCCCTGGCTCGCCTCGATGTCCGGTTCCGCCGTCTACCAGGAACTGCGCGGCGAACTCATCGAGATCTTCTCCGTGGGCGGCGGCAATGTCGCCTCGGAAGACACCATTCAAATCGGAACGGACAGCTACCGCGTGTTCAACCTGACCACCGGCGGCTGGTGCGCGGTGAAGGAGTAACGCCATGGCAAATCAAAACGGAAAGCTCAAAACCGTCACCACGATCACCGGCCAGCGTCGCCCGGGAACGCTTGTGTCCATGAACCGTGGTCAGGCACTCAAGCTCAGCGGGAGGATTCGCCGTGGCCGTGCATAAGGGACAACTGGCATCCATCACCACCCGCAGAGGCATCCGGCGGCCGGAACTGCTCGCCATCGGCGCGGCGCAACCAGGAACGCTCTTCGAGCTGTTTTCCGGGGCACCGGCCAGGCGCACGGTGATGGTCCGGGCCGACAGCGCGGTGCGGGTCGCCCATCGGCTCGAACGTCGATCAGACCTCGCGCTTCGAGTGAACAACCGCCTGAACCGGAGCGCCGACCTGTGGCTCGTCGTCCATGGCCGTCTGGGCGTCGATGCCGACGTGGCGGTGCGGGTGACGAGTCCCTGGCAGCGGAGCATCGACACCAGCGTCCGGACATCCGGCGCACACATCAGCCGATCCGACACCGTTCAGCGCATCGCGATCCCGGCCGGACTGCTGGCCGACACGCGCCAGATCCTGTTCGCGGTGCTCATCCATCAAGACCACGAAATTCAGACCTAAAGGAGAACAGCAATGGCACTGGGACTCATCGTCAAAACCGGCCGGATACTGACGGCCAAACTCCTCCTCGGCCAGGCCGTGGACGGCATCACCCACTGCGCCATCGGCGACGGGGATGCCAGCTTCACCGACCCGCAGAATCCGCCCGCGCCGGATATCGGCCAGACCGGGCTCAGAAACGAACGCGCCCGCAAGCGCTACTACAAGCGGACCTTCCTCAAGGAGGACGCCGAAGGGGCGCTCCTGGTCAATGGCGTGCGCTATCTCGAAACCGGCGAGGAGACCAACACCATCGGTGTCTTCTTCCGCTTCGACGAGGCCGAGGCCAACGGCATCACTATCCGCGAATACGGCTTCTTCGGCGGCGACGTGCAGTACACGGCCAGCGTCACCGGGGATCTCGCCATGGGCGGCGTGTTCCATCAGGACACCAACCCGACCGGCGAGGTGCTGCGCCCGGGCTACCTGTACGAGGTGAAGAACATTCCCGACTTCAACAAGATTTCCGACACCCGCGTGGAGCTGGTCGGGATCATCAAGATCTAACTGGAGGATTCAAACATGAGCATCTCACGCGAGACATTCGACCCGACCAAGAATTACAAGCGCATCCGTTACCATCAGGATCGCGACCTGCTGGATTCCGAACTCAACGAGCAGCAGGACATCATCAATCTGGAGCGGCGCAAGATCGCCGACATCCTGTTCAAGGAAGGCTCCATCATCATGGGCCTCGAGGTCAGGGCGGCCGCCAACGTCCTGACCCTGGCCCCGGGCGTGGTCTACATCGACGGCCATCTGGAACAGGTGAGCGGCGCGACTCTGACCTATGACCCGGCCACCACCAGCGGGGCCGACTACGTCTATGTGGAGCTGCTGAAGTACAACTACGGCTACACCCAGGACCCGGCCCTGATCAATCCGGCCACCGGCGAGCCCACCGCCGAACGGGAAAAATGGGTTCTTTCTCTCAAGGCGACGGATACCAGCGGCCAGACGCTGCCCAACAACGTGGCCGAGCGCCGGGTGATCCCGATCTACAAGTTCGACCGCGAGAGCGGAGACGTCACGCCCACGGTGCAGGAGAAGTCCAACCTCTACCTGCGGGATCTGCTGGGCACGCTGCCGGGCAGTCGGATCACCGTCTCCTCGATCACCGAGGACCAGCTCTCCTTCGCCGCCGCAGAGGGGCTCAATTCCCTGATTCAGAACCTGGCCGAGCGCACCTTCGACCAGGCAGGAAGCTATCTGGTGCGGGGTTTCGACACCTTCATCGGCGGGGTCGACGACGACAGCGTGGAGGCGATCACCAACGCCGGACGCGCCTACATCCAGGGCTTCCGGCATCAGCGCGATCTGCCCACCTCGACCCTGGTGCCTAAATCCATCGCCACCAAGACGGTGCGCGGCGAGCAGAAGACCTTCGACATCAACAAGCGCCGCTATCCGGTCAACTCCACCCCGCTCAAGGAGACGACCCAGGTGGAGGCCATCGTCGAGATCACTCGCAACGTCACTCGCGGCTCGGTGGGCGGCGGCGAAGACCTGCTCGACCCCAATCCCGTGGTGGATATCCTCGAGGTCAGTCAGGGGGCGACCATCTTCCAGGAGGGCGTGGACTGGCAGCAGTCGGGCAACCATGTCGATTGGCTCGGCTCCGGCAACGAACCGGCCATCGGCACCACCTACACGGTGCGCTGGACCTACACCAAGCAGATGATCAAGGGCACCGACTACGTGGACAGCGGCTGGTTCGGGCAGGCCAACCATCCGGCGGCCGGAAACTACTTCTATCTGGTGACCGCCTACAACGCCACCGGCGAGACGGCCTTCAACGCCGCTGCGGTCATTGCCCGGGCCACCGCCGCCGGGGAGATGAACAAGCTCTCCTGGCTGCCGGTCAGCGGCGCGACCGGCTATCGCGTCTACCGGGCCGCCACCAACGGCGCACGGACCGACTACAAGCGCCTGATGGAACTGGGCAGCGAGGCGCTCTCCTACGTCGACGACGGCGTCGAGGAGATCGGCACCGCTTCGCCTCCGGCCACCAACACGGCCGGACTCACCATGTCGCCGGTCCAGCTCGAGATGGGCAACCTCAACGTGATTAACTTCGGGCGCGGCAGCCTCGGCGACCAGCCGGTGAACGGTTCCAATTGCAGCCTGGACTACGACTATTACCTTGGCCGCCGCGACATCGTTTACGCCACCACCACCGAGATCAAGCGGCTGGAAGGGGCTCCGGCGGATTTCCCGAAGCTTCCCATCGTGCCGGAAAACGCCCTGGGACTGTGCAGCATCGATTGCCCGCCCAACTCCACCGACATGGAGATCCGCAACTTCGGCCTGACCCGCATCACCATGGACCAGATCCACGACATCATTCAGGACGTCGAGGACCTGAAGTACAACGATGCCCAGTACCAGATGAACAACGAGCTGCAAAACCGGGACGCCCAGACCAAAAAAGGCATCTACTCGGACGACTTCTCGAACACCGCCCAGTCGGACATCTACCACGCCGAATGGGACGCCCGGGTCAACGAGATCGCCCGCTTCGTCGCGCCGGACCGCATTCCGCACTCTACGGTGCTCTCGGTCGATCAGGCGGGCAGCAACGCCAGCTTCTTCGGCAGCCTGGCGCTGCTGCCGGGCAATGAGACGGTGCTGGTGGAACAGAACGACTGGTCCGAAGAGCGCAACATCAACCCCTACGCGGTGTTCGACAAGCCCCCGGCCATGCTGCAGATCACGCCCAACCTCGGGCGGCGCGGCCAGACCGGCATCGCCGTCACCGGCATCAACTTCACCCCGAGCAAATCCGGCATCGTGCTGCGCTGCGACGGCCAGGTGATGGCCAGCAACCTGATCAGCGACGAGGCCGGTCGGGTCAGCGCCTCCTTCACCATCCCGACCAACGCCCGCAATGGCAACCGTATCGTGGAGATGGCCGACGGCGTCTACTCGGCCCGGGCCAGCCTGCAGATCAACGATCCGCTGGTCATCACCCGCATCGAGCGCATCATCGAGAACCGCATCATCCGCGTACCCGTGGTGCAGGTGGTCTGGCGCACCCAGACCATCTTCGTGCCCCGCGATCCACTGGCCCAGACCTTCAGCTTCACTCAAAACCAGGTGATCTCCAGCATCGGGCTGCAGTTTACCGCCAGGGACCCGAGCATCCCGGTCACGGTGCAGATTCGCGGCGTCACCACCGGTCTGCCCAACGGCGTGGTGTTCGCCGAGAAGGTGCTGGCCCCGAACGAGATCAGTCTGAGCGGCGAGACCCGCATTCGTTTCGACGACCCGTTCTACGCCGAGGCCAACACCAGCTATTCCGTGGTGCTGCTGACCAACAGCACCAATTACAAGGTGCGCACCGCCACTCTCGGCAAGATGGGCCGCTGGGGCATCATCACCCGCCAGACCTACATGGAAGGCGTGCTGCTGGAGAGCTCCAACGCCGAGACCTGGACGCCGCTCAACGGTTCCGACCTGGCGATGAAGATCTACGGTTACAACTTCCAGTCCGAGGGGATGATCCGCTTCCAGCCGGTCACCGGCGTGCAGTTCTCCGACATCAACCTCGACGAATACTCGGCCATCCCCCAGGGCACCGGTCTCGACTGGGAATACTCCACCGACGGCGGCGTGACCTGGGACGCCATGGTTCCCGCAGAGGAGGAGCGGCTGCCCAACCTCGCCACCCGGGTCCAGATCCGCGTGCGTCTGAGCAGCTCGCTCTCCAACGACACCCCGGCCATCAACTTCCGCGACGTCAACCTGGTGGGCTACCTCAATAAGACCACCGGGGCCTACCTGACCCGCGAGAACGAGCTGACCCAGGGGGTGGAATCGACCAAGGCCTATGTGCAGATGCAAATCCCCAGCGGCACCACCCTGCAATGGTTCGCCAGCAACGACGGCGGCCTGACCTGGGAGGCGATGACCATCCAGGACACCCGGCCCATCGACGAGAACTGGACCGAGTACACCCTGGTGCGCACCTTCACCGACAACACCGGCAACAAGGTCCGTTACAAGGCCGAGATGACCGGCACGCCGCTGATCTACCCGCGCATCCATTCGCTGGGCGCGACCCTGAGCTAAGGAGGCACGGCCATGATCGTTCGACGCAAAGGCGGCCTGACCGAGTTCATCCCCACGCCGCAGGAGAAGCGCGACGGCCTGATCCGCGACAACGCCCTGGGCCTGCTGGAGAATCTGCACCAGCGCCTGGCGCGGCTGGAACGGGCGTCAAAGCTTCCGGCCACCGAAGCGGAGGCCTTCACGGCGCTGCTGGCGCGGATGCGGGCCGACGAGTCGCGCAACCTCGAGCTGCACGCCAGTCTGATCACCGGCGAAACTGCTTCCGGCTGACCGGCTCACTGCCACCGCCACCCCAGAAACCCCGGATACGGCCAGCCCGTTCCGGGGTTTCTGCCGTCTTTGCTTCGCCCAATCCGGACAAACTCGCAAATCATTGAAAATAAACGTGTTAAATGTCGGCTTCGGCTGTTCTTCTACTTGATTTGTGTCCGGAAAGAAGCATTCATTCATGGTGTAAGCAGAGGCTGAAAAGCCTTGCCAGACAACGACTTAGAAGCGCCATGAACGACGGAGGCACGCATGAACCTGAAAGAGATCCACTACGGGATCGAGATCGAGACCGTAAAACGCACCCGGGAACAGATCGCCTGGGCCATCCACTCGGTAGTGGGCGGCACGGTCCGCCATGTCGGCATCCCCAGCAGCTATGACCCCTGGGAGGTCGAGGACCTGCGCGGCCGCGTCTGGAAGGTGGTGGGGGACGCTTCCCTGACCAGCGTCCCGGCCCATCTGCGGGCCGAGGTGGTCAGCCCGGTGCTCGGCTACGACGACATCCCTCAACTGCAGGAGGTGGTCCGGGCCATCCGCCGCGCCGGAGGCAAGATCAACAGCCAGTGCGGCATTCACATCCATATCGACGCCGCGCCCTTCGACGGCAGACACCTGGGTAACCTGGCCAAGATCATCTACAAGCAGGAGCCGCTGATCCTTCACGCCCTCGGCATCAGCCGCGACAGGCTCAATCGCTACACCCGGCCGGTCAGCGACGAACTGATCCAGCGTATCGAACAGCATCGCCCCCGCACCAAGGACCAGCTCAACCGCATCTGGTACGGCTACCACAACCGCCAGCCCCAGCACTACGACAACAGCCGCTACCACGGGGTCAACCTGCACAACGTCTGGTACCGGGGCACGGTGGAGTTCCGCTGGTTCGAGGCGACCCTCCATGCGGGACGGATCAAGGCTTACCTGCAATTCTGCCTCGCCGTCGCCGCCAAGGCGCTCAATGGTCGGGCAGCCTCCAGCCGCAAGCGGGACTTCGATCCTCAGAGCGCCAAGTACGACTTCCGGGTCTTCTTGCTCCACCTCGGCCTGATCGGCGACGAGTTCAAGACCGCCCGCAAGCATCTGATGACCAACATGCCGGGTGACGCCGCCTTCAAGAACGGACGGCCCAAACCGGAGGACGTCCTTCCGGACGAAACGACCACCAATCTCACCAACGAGGCCGGGCAAGTTCCCGGCCTCACTGTTTAAGGAGGTGCCCCATGAAGATTCTGATCCGCTCCACCACGCTGGACGGCGAACCGATTCCCGGCAGTGGGGAAACCATCCAGGCCGCCGACTGCCTCGAAGTTGTCGAGCTGATGCGCGGCCAGACGCCGTTTACCGCCAGCCGAGCGCCCCGGGACTACATGACCGAAGTGCTTTCCGGCATCGAAGGCGGGCCGCCCCAGCCATTGCCGGAGGAAGTAGCCGCTGCGGCCGCCGAGTTTCTCACCCGTCTGGCGCGGCACGGCCTGATCGAATTCCTGCCCGACGACAAGGCCAGCGATCCCTGGCCGGAACGCTTCCTCGAAGCTCTGGAAACGGTGCGGCTCTCCGGGCGCACCAACATGCTCGACCACCCGGAGGTGACCCGGCTGACCGCCGATATGGGCTACCCGGAGGTGGCCGAGTGGCTGGCGGACCACCGGCGCGAATACGCGGCCTTCGTCCTCGAAGGGACGAGACCGCTCGGTAAGAACTTCGGCGGCAAGGAGGACCCGGCTCCATGTGCGGACAAGTAGGCATCATCTTCGGCCGCAAGCGCAGACGGCCCGACGAGCGGGATTACCTGCGCGAGCTCTTCATCCGCATGCTGCTGCACAGCGAGGAGCGCGGACCGCACGCCTCCGGTCTGGCCTGGCTCAAGACTGACGGCAGCCACCGCATCTTCAAACGGCCGATGCGGGCGCACGAGCTGGTCTACGAGAAGCCGTTCCAGGAGCTGCTCGGACAGGTCGACAACGAGACTACCATCCTCATGGGGCACACCCGCTGGCGCACCCGGGGCAACGAGTTCAACAACCGCAACAACCATCCCATCCGGGCCGGGATCGTCATCGGCACCCACAACGGCACCATCTACAACGCCGATTATCTGTTCCGCCGTCTCGGGCTGCCGCGCTACGCCGAGGTGGACAGCGAGCTGATCTTCCGTCTGGCCGACCGCTTCGCGCCCGAAGGCCCCATCGACCAGGAGGGCCTGAAGAAGGCGCTTGCCCTCTGTCGCGGTCAGATGAGCGCCGTGCTGGCCTCACGGCTCGACCCCGGCACCATCACCGTACTCAAGGGCAACAAGCCACTCTGCCTGCGCATCCACCGCCAACACCGGGTGGTGCTCTACGCCTCGGACGACGCCTTCATCGACTTCGCCGTGGACTTTGATCCGGGCTGGCGCGAGCTGGAGGTGCCGCCCATGACCATGCTCACCATCCGCCACGAGGATGTGCGGGCCATCGACAACAGCGAATTCCGCTTCATACCCCAGGAGCGCAAAGGGACACTGCCCGAAGGAGTGAATGCATGAACATTGGAGACAGCGTAAAGCTGAACACAAACCCGGAAGACAGTCCCGAGACCATCCTCCGACTCTTCGTCTACGGCACCCTGAAACGGGGCTACTGGAACCATCAACGCTTCTGCGCCCAGGCCCGCAGCATCGAACCGGCCGTGGTCTGGGGCAGACTCTATCATCTCCACGCCGGATTCCCGGCCCTCGAGGTGCCCGAAGGTCTGATCCTGGCCAGGGGCACCGCCGATCCACTGGCCGACGCCCGCAGGCAGCAGGAGATCGACACGCCACGCTTCGGCCGCCCGACTGGGGACTGGGATCTGATCCATGGGGAACTGGTGACCTTCACCGATCCGCAGCGCGACCTGCCGCCCATCGACCTGCTGGAAGGCTTCCGACCCGGCGGGCACAGCATGTACCAGCGGGTGATGGTGGCTTCGCTACAAGGCACAACCGCATGTGCGGTATGGGTTTACATCATGTGTGCGCCTCAAAACGGCCACCGGGTCACCAACGACAATCAGGCCGTTTTTTGGAAAAGTCGGCACTAATCGGCACAAAACGCTTGATTTTGGTAATCCGCCAATGTAATTTGTGGAGGTTAATTTGCGGCACTGTGTCCGGATTTCGGGTTTCCCGGAGACCTTCGGGCTTTTACCGAAAACATGATGAACGAAGGACGAAGGCTATGGATGAGAGATGGCTGACGGTCGATGACATTTGCAAATATCTGAATGTAAGCAACGAGACGGTCTACAAGTGGATCGAACAACGGGCTATGCCCGGTCATCGCGTCGGCCGTCGCTGGATGTTCAAACAAGACGAAGTGGACGAATGGGTCCGCTCCGGCGGTGCGGCTGACAAATCCGATAAGCCGGACACCGAGCAGTAAGGAGCGACCATGGCCGAACCGATTCACGACAAAATAAAGCGATCCCTCCAGGCAGCCGAAGGGCTGTATCACCGCCTGGTATTGCTGGTGGGTGAGACCGGTTCCGGCAAGACCGGCGTTCTTCGGGAAGTTGCCGAGGAGTTCGGCTCATCCGTCGTCAACGTCAATCTGGCGCTTTCAGGCGAACTGCTTGAGCTGACGGCAAAGCAGCGGTCACTCCGGCTACCGGGCATCCTCGACCAGATCGCGGACCAGGCTCAGTCACCGGTGGTGCTGGATAATCTTGAGATCCTCTTCGACAAGGATCTCCAGCAGGACCCCTTGCGCCTGCTGCAGTCCATTTCAAGAAATCGGGCCGTGGTGGCTTCGTGGAACGGAATCGTGAATTCCGGGAGGCTTTTGTACGCCGAAACCGGCCATCCCGAGTACCGCAGCTATGACTCGGTCGATGCGCTGATTGTGGGCATGGATGGCACGGCCACGGTCGATTCGGCAAAAAACAATAGAGAGGCAGGACAAGCATGAAATACGGAGACCTTATCCAATTCGACCCGATTGAGTCGGTCGTTCAGTTGCGTGACGCGGACAAATCGAGCGCCGCGCACACCCTCGTGAACACCTATGTCATTTCCGAGGAAATGGCCGAACGGCTCACCCAGCTTGTCATTCCTCAGATGCAGTTCGACCAGCCGGTCGACAACAAGGGCCTGCTGGTCGTCGGTAACTACGGCACCGGTAAGTCGCACTTGATGTCGGTGGTCTCCAGCCTTGCCGCAGACGTCTCCCTGCTGGAAGGGCTGAACCACGCCGGTGTCCGCGATGCGGCCTCTCAGATCGCCGGTCGGTTCAAGGTCATCCGTACCGAGATCGGAGCCACCACCATGTCCCTGCGTGACATCCTGGTGGCCGAGCTGGAAGAGCATCTCGAAAAACTCGGCGTGGAGTATGTGTTCCCCGAAGCCGGGACCATCACCAGCCACAAACGGGCCTTCGAAGACATGATGGCCAAGTTCGGCGAGGTCTTCCCCGAGCATGGTCTGCTGCTGGTGGTCGACGAGCTGCTCGACTATCTGCGCACCCGCAAGGACCAGGAGCTGATCCTCGACCTCAACTTCCTCCGCGAGGTCGGCGAGGTCTGCAAGGACCTGCGCTTCCGCTTCATGGCCGGTGTCCAGGAAGCCATTTTCGACAGCCCGCGCTTCGCCTTTGTCGCCGACAGCATCCGCCGGGTGAAGGACCGCTTCGAGCAGATCCTCATTGCCCGTAGCGACGTCAAATTCGTTGTGGCCGAGCGTCTGCTCAAGAAGACCACCGAGCAACAGGCCAAGATCCGCGACTACCTGATGCCCTTTGCCAAATACTACGGCGGGCTCAACGAGCGCATGGACGAGTTTGTCCGGCTCTTCCCGGTGCATCCCGATTACATCGACACCTTCGAGCGGGTCACCGTGGTGGAAAAGCGCGAGGTGCTCAAGACCCTGTCCATGGGCATGAAAGGCATCCTGGGCAAGGACGTGCCGCAGGACGAACCCGGCCTGATCGCCTTCGACAGCTATTGGGGTACCCTCAAGCAGAACGCTTCGTTCCGCGCCATTCCCGAAATCCGGGCAGTCATTGATTGCAGCCAGGTTCTGGAATCCCGCATCGAGAACGCCATCACCCGCAAGCAATACAAGCCGATGGCGCTACGCCTGATCCATGCTCTGTCCGTCCACCGCCTTACCACTGGCGACATCTATGCCCCCATGGGCGCATCCGCCGAGGAACTGCGCGACCGTCTCTGCCTGTTTGATCCGCTGATCGCCGAGCTGAGTAGCGACGAACCCGACAAGGATCTCCAGACCCATGTGGAAACGGTCCTGCGCGAGATCCACAAGACAGTCAGCGGCCAGTTCATCTCCTTCAATGCCGACAACCGCCAGTTCTATCTCGACCTGAAGAAGACCGACGACTTCGACGCCCTGATCGACAAGCGGGCCGAAAGCTTAGGATCGGCTCAACTCGACCGCTTCTATTACGAGGCGCTCAAGCGGGTCATGGAATGCCAGGACGCCACCTACGTCACCGGCTACAAGATCTGGCAGCACGAACTGGTCTGGCAGGAGCACAAGGCCGCCCGTACCGGCTACCTCTTTTTCGGGGCTCCCAACGAACGCTCCACCGCCGTGCCGCAGCGGGACTTTTACCTCTACTTCATCCAGCCCAACGATCCGCCGCGCTTCAAGGACGACAAGGTCAATGACGAGGTCTTTTTCCGACTTAGAGGAGGAAGTACCGACGATGAATTCCAGACCGCGCTGAAGAGCTATGCGGCCGCCCTGGACCTTGCGGCCACCTCATCGGGCCACGCCAAGGCCACCTATGAATCGAAAGCCAACGGCTTCCTGAAGAAACTGGTCCAGTGGCTGCAGAAGCACATGAGCGATGCCTTCGAGGTCACCTATCAGGGCCGCGCCAAGTCCATGACCGAATGGGCCAAGGGCAAATCGATCCGCGATCTGTCCGGTCTGTCGCCCCACGAGACCATCAACTTCCGCGACCTGGTCAACACCATCGCCGGTGTCTGCCTGGCTCCGAACTTCGAGAACCAGGCCCCGGGCTATCCGTTCTTCTCGGTCCTGATCACCGGCAACAACCGCGCCCAAGCCGCGCAGGACGCCCTGCGGGCCATCGCCGGGCAGAACCGCACCAAGCAGGCCACCTCCGTGCTGGACGCCCTGGAGCTGCTCGACGGTGAGAAGATCGACCCCTACAAGTCGAAGTACACCAAGTTCATCCTTGATGCCGTCAAGGCCAAGGGCCACGGCCAGGTGGTCAACCGCAGCGAGATCATCCAGGACGACCACGGGCTGGAATACATGAACCCGGGCGGTTCGCGTCTGGAACCCGAATGGGTGAGCGTGCTGGTGGCGGCCCTGGTCTACTCCGGCGACATCGTGCTCGCCATCCCGGGCAAGAAATTCGACGCCACCGGCCTGCAGCAACTGGCCGCGACCGGCATGGACGAGCTGGTCCGCTTCAAGCACCTGGAGCAGCCCAAGGAATGGAACCTGCCCGCGCTCAAAGCGCTGTTCGAACTGCTCGGCATGACGCCGGGCATGGCCCAGCTCGTCACCCAGGGCAAGGACGAGCCGGTGCAGAACCTGCAACAAGCGGTGGGCAAGATCGTCAAGCGCATCGTCATGACCCAGCAGACCCTGCGCGAAGGGCTCTCCTTCTGGGGTCTGGACCTGCTCGCGGGAACCGACCTGTCCAGCCAGGCCAGCGGACTGGACGAGGCCAAGGGCTTCTTTGAATCGCTCCAGGCCTACTCCTCGCCGGGCAAACTGAAAAACTTCCGCTACAGCGCTCCCGAAGTGCTGGCCCACGAAAAGGCCGTGAAGGCGCTCGATGAGCTGGACGCCCTGCGCGAGTTCATCATGGACCACAGCCCGACGGCGTCCTGGCTCTCCACCGCCGAGGCGGTGCTGCCTGCCGACCATGACTGGGTGGATCGCATGAAGACCACCCGGCAGGATGTGCTGGATGCCCTCAAACAGGCCGACCTGACCGAGCTGGCCAGTCAGTCCCAGTCCATCGGGGCCAAGCTACAAAAGCTGAAGAAGGATTACACCGTCGCCTACATCGGCCTGCACACCAAGGCCCGGCTGGGCGTGAACGACGACAAGCGCAAGGCGGGCCTGCTCAATGACCAGCGCCTGCAAACCCTGCTCAAACTGGCTGGTATCGACCTGATGCCCCGGCAGCAGCTCACCGACTACCAGAACCGCCTGGCCGGACTGAAGAGCTGCTTCGCGCTGACCGAGCAAAACCTCGACGCCTCGCCCATCTGCCCGCATTGCGGGTTCCGGCCGTCGGTGGAAACCGGCACGGCGGCAGGCTCACAGATGATCGACCAGATGGACGCCCAACTCGACGCCATGGTGACGGCCTGGACCTCCACCATCCTCAGCAACCTGGAGGACCCGATCACCCAGGCCAACATGGATCTGCTGAAGATCGACGACCGCGAACCGCTGGAGGCCTTCATCAAGTCGAAGGAACTGCCGGTGCCGCTTGACAGCAACTTTGTCCATGCATTGAAGGAGGTGCTCTCCGGCCTGGTCAAGGTCACCGTCAAGGCGCAGGAGCTGCAACAGGCCCTGCAGGTCACCGACGGTCCGGCCACCCCGGCGGAGATGAAGAAACGCTTTGAGGAGTACATCGATCAGCTCACCAAGGGCAAAGACCCGGCCAAGGTGCGGATCGTCATGGAATGAATGGGTCACGGGTCGCGAGTCATGAGTCACGAGTCGAAGGATTGAAGATGGCAAGGATTGAAAAGTTCGAGGATATCGAAGCATGGCAGCGGGCAAGACAGCTCGCCAAAGCCGTGTATGCCGTTACATCGGAAGGAAAGTTCGCTCGTGATTTCGGACTGCGTGACCAGATTCAAAGAGCAGCCGTTTCGGTGATGTCCAACATTGCCGAAGGATTTGAGCGTGGTGGTGATGTTGAATTCCGGCGATTCCTTGCCATCGCAAAAGGCTCTGCCGGTGAAGTCAAAGCGCAGCTTTATGTGGCTCTCGATGCCGGGCTGATTGACCAGACTGCTTTCGACTCGCTTTACAAATCAGCCACAGAAACAGGAAACCTCATTGGCGGTTTCATGAAATATCTGAGCAAAGGGATTAACAAATGAGCAGACATCAAGACCAGCCAACGCTGTTTCCGACAGAAGGACCCGCGACCCGCGACTCGGGACCCGTGACCTGCTTAGGCATGACATTCGAGAACGACGAAACCCGCCGCGCCCACTTTACCGAGGAGCTGCGTAAGAAGCTGCAGGACCCGGAGTTCCGCAAGATCGAAGGCTTTCCCATCGGCAGCGATGAGGACATCCTGAACCTGAGCGATCCGCCGTATTACACCGCCTGTCCGAATCCGTGGATCGCCGACTTCATCACCGAGTGGGAGGCGCAGAAGCCGGAACAGCCCGAAGGCAATCACTACCACCGTGAGCCTTTTGCGACCGACGTGAGCGAAGGAAAAACCGATCCAATTTATCAGGCACATGCATATCACACAAAGGTGCCTCATAAAGCCATCATGCGTTACATCCTCCACTACACCCAACCAGGAGATATCGTTTTTGATGGCTTTGCTGGAACTGGTATGGCTGGCGTTGCTGCTCAACTTTGTTCAGATAAAAATGCAGTAGCAAGCCTGGGATACAGAATTGGTGCTGATGGCATCGTGTTTAAAACAGAGGAAGATGAAAACGGGAAACAAATTAGCTCGCCATTCTCAAAGATAGGGCTTCGTTATAGCATCTTGAACGATTTATCTACAGTTGCAGCATTTGTTGCCTCAAATTACACGATCCCTTTCGACACAGGAATCTTCAAAAAAGAATCTTCCAGTCTCCTGAAAACACTGCGGAAAAGAATAGGCTGGATGTACGAAACCCTCCATAGTGATGGGAAGACCAAAGGCATAATTAACTTTACTGTATGGAGCGAGGTTTTTGCGTGTCATCAATGTGGTTCTGACATCGTTTTTGTGGATGAAGCATTTGACCATGATGAAAAGAAGGTCAGAGATGTTTTTCCATGTCCCTCTTGCGCGGCTGAGTGCTCAAAAAACAGTCTGCAGCTACTCTACGAATCTGTTTTTGATGCTGCCTTAAATGAAACTATTCAAGCGCCTAAGCGAGTACCTGTCTTAATAAACTACAGCATTGGAAAAAACAAATACGACAAAAAACCAGATAGCTTGGACCTGGAGATTATTGCGAAGATTAACTCCATCGACCGACATCCAAACGTCCCAACAATGGAACTCCCACCGATGCAGATGACTCGTGTGGGAAGAATGCAACCAGCGAAAATTACACATATCCACCATTTCTTTAACAAAAGAGCCTCGCATGCTTTGGGCGAAATGTGGAAAATTGCGTTAGAGTCACCTACGCATCGAATGAAAAACATGATGCTGTTTTTTGTCGAGCAAGCAATATGGACTGCATCTGTCTTAAATAGATATCGTCCGTCTGGATACTCACAAGTCAATCAGTATCTAGCTGGAGTTTTTTATGTCCCATCTCAAAACGCAGAACCAAGTCCTTGGTATGTACTGAACGGAAAATCGACTCGATTGCCGAAGGCTTTTACTGAATTTGAGCAGTCTCATTCAACTTTAATCAACAATGGGGATTGCGGCGCTTTGCCAGTGCCAGATGCATGCATTGATTACATCTTCACGGACCCACCTTTTGGCGAAAACATCTACTATTCAGACCTGAACATACTCATAGAGTCTTGGCATAAAGTTAAGACTAACGAAAAGCCTGAAGCTATTGTCGACCGAGTTCGAGGTAAGTCACTAATTGACTACCAGAAACTAATGACCGATTGCTTCAAGGAGTATTATCGAATCCTTAAACCTGGACGATGGATGACGGTTGAGTTTCACAACTCAAAAAATAGCGTCTGGAATACTATACAAGAAGCTTTGCAGCATGCAGGATTTGTTGTTGCTGATGTAAGGACCCTTGATAAAAAACAAGGTTCTTTTCAGCAGGTAAGCAGCGCAAGCGCCGTCAAACAGGATTTGGTCATTTCTGCATATAAGCCAAATGGTGGTCTTGAAAATCGATTTAAGAGCGAAGCTGGCACAGAAAGTGGTGTATGGGATTTTGTTCGGACACACTTAAAGCAACTTCCAGTTTTTTCCTACAAAGGCGGAAGAGCGGAAGCAATTGTTGAACGTCAAAATTACCTCTTGTTTGACCGAATGGTCGCCTTTCACGTCCAACGAGGTGTACCTGTCCCAATCTCTTCTTCTGAGTTTTACCTTGGGCTTGCGCAGCGATTTGCTGAGCGTGATGGAATGTTCTTCCTCGCAGACCAGGTTGCTGAATATGATAGAAAGCGGATGCTGTGCAAAGAACTGATTCAAATCTCGCTGTTCGTATCTGATGAAGCATCTGCAATACAGTGGCTACGAAACTCTCTAAAAAGCAAGCCGCAGACATTCCAGGAACTACACCCCCTGTTTATGCGCGAAATTAATGGTTGGAACAAAAACGAGCAACCGTTGGAATTATCGCTTTTACTCGAACAAAACTTTCTGCGCTACGACGGCAAAGGCCCCGTGCCCGAGCAGATCCACGCCTACCTCTCCACCAACTGGAAAGAGCTGCGTAACCTGCCGAAGGATGATCCGACCCTGGTCGCCAAGGCTCGTGACCGTTGGTACGTGCCCGACCCCAACAAGGCGGGCGACCTGGAGAAGCTGCGCGAGAAGGCGCTGCTCAAGGAGTTCGAGGAATACAAAGAGGTCAAGAAGAAGCTCAAGGTCTTCCGCCTGGAAGCTGTCCGCGCCGGATTCAAGAAAGCCTGGCAGGAACGCGACTACGCCGTCATCGTCGCCGTGGCCGACAAAATTCCCAACAACGTCCTGGAAGAAGATCCCAAGCTGCTCATGTGGTACGACCAGGCGGTAACAAGAATGGGCGATGGTAATGAAGGGAGGCTGTTATGAAAAAAGGCCGCGATATACCTATTAAGATCAGGCGGATAACAATACGCAATTACAAGGGAATCGACGAGCTTGAGATGGATTTCCCGACGCCCAGAATGCCCGACGATCCGGATATTCTTGTCATGGGCAGCAGAAACGGCTTGGGCAAGACGTCGATTATTGAATGCTGCTCATTGTTGTTGCTCGCGCTCACTTTGAGGGAAGAGCGATTCAAGCTGCGGGACCGGTACTCGATTGTCGACGTTCCTGACTTGCTCATTAAGGCTGGGTCTCATTTTGCCGAGATTGGCGGCGACATCGTTATTGGTGATGAATCAATAGCCGTTCAAATCAGGATAGATCGCCACGGAGTCGTGAAAATATCCGGCGAATCGCTCCGCGAAAAGGTGCTCGAGAACGAGCTGTTCGACCCCGAAAGCGAAACAGACGATTTCATCAAGGCGATTTGTGGGTTCACGCCAAATCCCGTTGTAGAAAATACATTTCTGTTGTTCCACAGCTATCGGAAGGTTCAAGAAGGAAATCCGGAGCTTGGGATGATGGTTGATCGAGGACGATCACCGAGACGCCCGCCGTTCCCGCGCTATGAATTTCCGATGAGCGCCTTCAAGTTAAGGATACTGCGTTCCCTGATGGGCAAGGCCAACCTGTTCGAGTTTGTGGAGGACCAGGAGCCAGACGAGACCATCGAAAAACTCAACGAGCTTGTGCGGTTTTATGCGGGTGGCACGATCAGCAAGCTACGGCCTTCGTCGGACAATACCGTTGATTTCCGAGTTAAGCCTATAAATGGAGATGAGTCTTTTACTTTTGATGGCTTGAGTTCCGGCCAGAAGGAGATTATCTCCACGCTTTTCCTTATTTGGTATCACACCAAAAACAACCCCTCTGTGGTGTTCATCGACGAACCAGAGCTTCATCTTAATGCACAATGGCATCGCAGCTTCGTTAAAAATCTCGTGAGCCTGGCACCGCAAAACCAGTACGTCATGGCGACTCATTCCGAAGATGTTATGGATTCGGTCGGTGAGGATCGCCGCGTTCTCCTTCTGAACAACCAGGAGGGGGATAAATGATCAGCGTAAAAACAGGCATTCGTGCGGAAGAGGTTCGGCTCCAAAGTCAGCATGTGC
Organism: Thermodesulfobacteriota bacterium; assembly: GCA_035325995.1. Taxonomy (NCBI): domain Bacteria; kingdom Pseudomonadati; phylum Thermodesulfobacteriota; species Thermodesulfobacteriota bacterium. The sequence goes on from DAOKYU010000009.1 coordinate 80,583, forward strand.
TTTTTGTCGAAGGAAAGGACAGGAACTCGGTCGATCCTAATGTTTTGGGTGAACTGTTTGACCGGAGCATAAAAATTGAGACTCTTGGACCATCGTTTTCCGTAAGAAGTGTTGCGGAAGCTCTCTTCAGCTACCACCCAACCTACTATTTTTTGATCGACCGAGATCATCACGATAATGACTTCATAGATCGTTGCTGGGGAAACTTTCCTGACCCCGCAACACACAATCTCTTGGTTTGGCGTCGTCGTGAGATTGAGAACTACTTCTTGGAGCCGGAGTACCTGTTCCAATCGAAGTTTTGTCGTGTCAGCCAGGACGAGTTGGAACGGAAGGTTCTGCAGTGCGCCAATGAGCGATTATTTCTCGATGCGGCTAACCATGTAGTGACGTCAATTCGTGAAGAGCTCAAGCGGAACTGGATTCAGAAGTTCTCCAACCCTGCAGAATTTTCAAGTAGGGAAACAGCCCTGCAGAGGCTGAAAAGCGCCAATGAATTCGATCAGCATCGCACGAATGTGGATCAAAAAGTCTCTGCCGATGAGGTGGAACGTCGTTTCCACGAATACCTTGGAATCATGACGGGCGGGCAAGAGCAACTCGCTTTCGGGGTTGGCGATTGGCTTCATATGGTCCAGGGCAAGAAGGTTCTTGCTCAAGTCATCAATTCGGGCTGCTTTCAAGTGCAGGCAACTGATGGGACGTCCGTTACGGGTCGAGAGAAAATCAATGAAGTCGTAAAGGATCTACTTCAAAAAGATCCCAGCATACAACCCGCCGACTTTGTTGCCCTGAAGCAGCTCATCGACACAAGAATCAATGGAGCGAGCTGACTATGAGGCGCGTTACATTCAAAACCTCACCAATAATCGACATAAACTTGTCCGACATGGGTGCTTGTAATTGCTTAGCGTGGATTGGAGGGGAATAATGTTTCTCAGGGAAGTCATTCTAAAAAATTTTCGAGGATACAAAAACGAACACCGAATCCCCATCGACCAGCTAACAGCGTTTATCGGGAAAAATGATGCTGGGAAGTCCTCCATCTTTGATGCTTTGGCCGTCTTTTTTGATCATCCATTGGGAAAAATCGACGCTTCAGATATCTGTGTTCACGCCGGGGCCAACGGCGAATTAAGAATCGGCTGCGTTTTTTCGGATTTTCCTGATTCGATCACAATTGACGCATCTTCGGTCACAACGCTTGCAGACGAATATCTGCTGAATGTCGGTGGTGCGCTTGAGATCCATAAAGTCTACGAATTTTCGGACGGAACGCTAAAGAAGCCAAAAGTATTTGCAATTGCCAACCATCCAACGGCAAATGGCTTCGATGGCTTGTTATCAAAAAAGAACGCTGAATTGAAAAAAGCGGGCGAAGCCGCGAATATCGATGCCGGAGTCGATAAACGTTCTAATGCAGCCCTTAGAAGGGCCATTTGGGGAAGTGCAGACGATTTGAAATTGGGCCATTCCGAAATCCAACTGGATAAGGAAGATGCCAAAGCCATCTGGGAACAGCTCTCCAAATACCTGCCCGAATACGCCCTTTTCCGAGCAGACCGCCCGTCAACAGACGAAGACTCAGAAGTCCAGGACCCACTAAAGGTCGCCATAAAACAGGCAATCGAAGAAGTACAAGCTGAACTGGACGCGGTGAAGGAAAAGGTTAAAGCACGCACGCTTGATGTGGCCAATCGTACCATCACGAAGCTTGCTGATTTTGATAGTACGCTTTCATCGCAGCTCAACCCGAATTTCAAATCTGATCCAAAATGGGACGGCCTTTTCAAACTCTCTCTAACTGGAGACGATGAAATACCAATCAATAAGAGGGGCAGCGGTGTCCGGAGATTGGTTCTATTCAGCTTTTTCCGCGCTGAAGCTGAACGGCTTCGAGAAGAGCATAAAAAAGGGAATATTATTTACGCAGTGGAAGAGCCGGAGACTGCGCAGCATCCAGACAACCAGCGAAAAGTAATCGAAGCATTGCAGGCTATCGCCGAGGCGGATGGCTGCCAAGTTATGCTTACCACGCACGTCCCGGCATTGGCGTCACTACTTCCAATCAATTCAATTCGATATGTATGTTCTCACGACCTAAATGGCAGAGATGTCTGTATCGCAGACGATGATGTAATCAAGACCGTTGTCGCTGACCTGGGAATCATACCTGACAAGCGCGCAAAGGTTTTGGTGTGTGTAGAAGGTCCGCATGACCTTCAATTTTTAAGACGGATCAGTAGCTTGCTCCGGGCGGAGGACGACTCCGTCATTGATATGTTTGTCGACCCAAGAGTCGCTCTGGTCGTCTTGGGTGGAAGCACTTTGAAGGAATGGGTAAATCAGCATTACTTGAAAAATGTAGGACTTCCAGAGGTCCACATTTACGACCGTGATGAGCTGAAAAATGGGAAGTACAAATATCAGGACGATAAAGATGCGGTAAACGCAAGAGGTGACGGATCTATTGGGTTCCTGACCGCAAAGCGGGAGATGGAGAATTACCTCCACATTGATGCAATTAGTGAAGCGTTGCAGCCTGTTGTTGGCTTCAACTTCACTTTTGCGCTTTCAGACGACTGCGATGTTGAAACCGAGATAAAAACACTGCTGAACGGTCAAGGAAAGATTCAGAGGCGTTCGATTAAACATTGGCTTAACGAAGACGCGGCAAGTCGAATGAACATAGATCGCTTGAAAGAGCGAAACGGCTATGACGAGATCAAAGGTTGGTTTACCGAGATCGCAAATAGGGTCGTTTGATGAATCAATCGCTTTGGCAATATAGCACCGTTCATAACAGCGCCTGCAAGGTCATCGAGGAACAGATCTTGTGGGGGCAGACGGTGTGCCGTGTCTGGTTGCCGAACCAGGACGCGGTGGTGCGCGTGCCCCGCTCCGCTTTGCGGCCGCTGAGTGCCGACCTGCAGCCGGAGATCGAGGCCGGACGCATTGCCTATGTGGCCGCCGCAGCCAAGGTAGCCGAGGTGCTTGAAGGCTCCACCAGCGCCACCGACGGTCATGTGCTGCTGGCTCCCATGGAGTCCAACGTCATTCCGCTGCCGCACCAGATCCACGCCTTGTCCCGTGCCATCTCCGGCGACCGCGTGCGCTACCTGCTGGCCGACGAGGTGGGTCTCGGTAAGACCATCGAGGCCGGTCTGGTCATGCGCGAGCTAAAACTGCGCGGGCTGGTTCGGCGAATCCTGGTCGTCTCTCCCAAAGGTATCGCTACCCAGTGGGTTGCGGAAATGCAGACCCATTTCAACGAGCAGTTCCAGCTTGTGCTGGGCGACGACATCGGCACCTTGCAGCGTCTGGCTCCAGGGGCTGACCAGCGGAACTCAGCCTGGTCGATGTTCGATCAGGTCATCGTTTCCCTGGATTCGGTCAAGCCCATGGACAAGCGGCGCGGTTGGACCGCCGAGCGCGTTGCCGAATACAACCGCAGCCGGTTCGAGGATCTGATTACCGCCGGTTGGGATCTGGTGGTGGTGGACGAAGCGCACCGCCTGGGCGGCAGCACCGATCAGGTCGCCCGCTACAAACTCGGCAAGGGCCTGGCGGAAGCCGCGCCCTATGTGCTGCTCCTTTCGGCGACTCCCCACCAGGGGAAGACCGACGCCTTTCATCGCCTGATGAACCTGCTGGATGACGACGCCTTTCCGGATATGGACAGCGTCTCCCGTGAGCGGGTGGCCCCGTATGTCATCCGCACCGAAAAGCGCAAGGCCATCGATGCCGACGGCAAGCCGCTCTTCAAACCCCGGCGCACGCAGATGGCCCCGGTGGCCTGGGAGAGCCGTCATCACCTGCAGCAACTCCTCTACGAGGCAGTGACCGACTATGTGCGCGAGGGCTACAACCAGGCCCTGCGCGAGAAGAAGCGCCACATCGGCTTCCTGATGATCCTGATGCAGCGTCTGGTGGTCTCCAGCACCCGGGCGATCCGCACTACGCTGGAACGGCGACTTGCCGCACTCAAGGAAGGCGAACAGCAGGCCAGCCTGCGCCTGGCGGAGCTGGAAAACGGTACGGGGGGATCGGAAAGCCCAGACGATGAAATGGCCGAGCTCTACGACATGGACGGCCAGGAGCTGCTCGATGAGCTGCTGAAGTCTCATGTGTCGGCTCTGCAGAGCGAAGGCAGCCATGTAGAGACCCTGCTCGATGCGGCGGTTCGCTGTGAACAGGCTGGACCGGACGCCAAGGCCGAGGCGTTGATCGAGTGGGTCTACGAGCTGCAAGCCGAGGAAAACGAGCCGGACCTGAAGGTGTTGATCTTCACCGAGTTCGTGCCCACCCAGCAGATGCTGAAGGAGTTTCTGGAAGCCCGGGGCATATCGGTCGTCACCCTGAACGGCTCCATGGATATGGAGGAACGCAAGCAGGCCCAGGACGCCTTCCGCAAATCGCACCGCGTGCTGGTTTCCACCGACGCGGGCGGTGAGGGTCTGAACCTGCAGTTTGCCCATGTCATCATCAACTACGACATCCCCTGGAACCCGATGCGGCTGGAACAGCGAATCGGCCGTGTGGACCGTATCGGGCAGCCCAAGAAGGTGCGGGCAATCAATTTCGTGTTTGAGGATTCGGTCGAGTTCCGGGTCCGCGAAGTGCTGGAGCAGAAGCTCTCGGTGATCTTCGACGAGTTCGGTATCGACAAGACCGGCGACGTACTCGACTCCGCCCAAGCCGGTGAGCTGTTCGAGGATGTGTTCGCCTCGGCCATCCTTAATCCTGACGGTATCGAAACCTCCGTCGATCACACGGTGGCTCGACTTCGCGAAGAAATTCAGCAGGTGCGCGAGGCCTCCGCCATCTATGGCATTTCAGAAGAACCGGATGTGCAGGCGGCTGAGCGTCTGCGTTCCCATCCGCTGCCCCATTGGGTGGAGCGGATGACGGTGGGCTACCTCAACTCGCACGGCGGTGCGGCCAGCCGCAAGCGCTCCTGGTGGGATCTGAATTGGCCGGACGGCCAGGAACATCGCAAGGCCGTGTTCAACGCCCGGGAGGCGGATCGTCTGACCGACGCAACCCTGCTCAATCTTGAAAACAGCCGTGTCCGTGGGCTGGCCTTGAACCTGCCGCAGATCGCGGCTGGCCAGCCATTGCCTTGCGTAAGCGTGAGCGGATTGCCAGCCAGCATCTCTGGGCTCTGGGGGCTCTTTGAAATCCGCCTTCAGGCCGGGATGCACCAGAAGACACAACTCCTGCGCATCCCCATGGTGCGGCGGGGATATGTCAGTGTGTTCCTGAGCGAGGAAGGCAAACTGTTTCTGCCCACGGCCCGGCATATCTGGGATGCGCTGCAGACAGCGGAAACCCAGGTGCAGGCCACCCTCGGCCAGGACGAATCCATCATCGCCCATGAGCGGTTGCAGGAAGCGGCAGAGCAAGCCGGACAGGAGCTGTTCGACGCCCTGCAGCAGGCGCATCTCGCCTCTGTGGCTCGCGAGGAGGAACGCGGCATCGTCTCCTTTGCCTCGCGCCGCAAGGCCATTGAGCGGGTTGGATTGCCGGAGGTGCGGCAATTCAGGCTCTCCCGTTGCGATGCGGACGAATCCGAGTGGCGGCATGAACTGCAATCGGCGCGGCAGATCGTGCCGGAAATCCGGCCGCTGCTGATGCTGCGGATCATCAAGGGAGGCGCTCAATGAGTAGTTGGCGAGACGCCATCCTGAACGACTTTGTACCGAACGTCAGCAAGCTGACCCTGGTCGCCGATCCGGATTGCTTGTTGACCGAGGAGAAGCTGGCGCTCGAATTACGCGGGCGGGGCTTCGACCTGATCGAGTTCAGTGACCCGGTCGAATTCAGATACGCCTATGAGTCCAAGTACCGCTCGATCTGGGATCGGGGTGAGCACACAGACCTGGTGGTGGTCCTTCGCTTACAGAATGCAGAGCTGGAGTCCCTGCCATACGATCTACTCCAGGCGGGCCGGAAGCTGTCGTTCAACCTGGGAGATCTCTTTCCCCATCTGAGCTACCCGGTCATTGAGAAGCTCGACCGGAGCCTGCTGGACGCGCTATTCGAGGCCCAGCGCAAGTCGCCGCCGGATCGCATGGGCGACAACGCCACCAAGGATTTCATTCTCCGTCATGTGTTCGGCATTGCGGCGGAACTGATCGCCAACGAGGTGGAGCTGCTTCGCGCCTTGCTCCGTCTGCACTACGGCAAGCTCCAAATCCCGCTGATGCTGGCCGAGCGGCTCATCCAGGTTCTGAAAGGCCATGATGGGTTCAAGGCGTGGCCGCTTTCCGAGATCGTTCCGGACGATGAGGCCTTCTTCGCCTTTTTGCAGGAACGCTGGCCGCTCTTTCTTTCCAGGCTCGGCAGCGCTCATCAGGTACGGGAGGATTCGCCGGAATACGGCCTCAAGTATCCCGGCCCTGACCGCCTGCCGTTCGACCATCAGGACATCAAGGTCTACATCGACAACCTGTTCCTGGAGGGGAAACTCACCCCAGTCGAGGCCACAGATATTGAAGTGGATGCCGGGTCCTGGGTCCGTAGCGGTATCGCCACCTCCGGCACGGACAATGACGAGTTGCGGATTTCCCGCCTGTTTGACCTTGTCGAAAAGGAACTGCCCACTGCGGAAGCGCGTTACTCGGACTGGACCGCCTTTGCATTGAAATGGGCCGAACTTTCTTCGCTGGTTCACTGCGGCAACAGCACCGAGCATCAGACCCGGCTCAAGGAAATCGGCGATGCACTGAACTCGACCTTCGCCGGTTGGCTGGCGGACCACTACTCCAGTCTGATCAACTTGCCGCCGACCAATCCGGCCATGCTCCACCATGTACCGCGCCGCCTGGCAAGGGACATCGAGGACTCCGGTAGCAGCCGTGCCGCGCTGATCGTGGTCGATGGCCTGGCCCTGGACCAGTGGGTGACCATTCGCCAGCTTCTGCAAAAGCAGGATGCCAATCTGGTCATGCGCGAATCCGCGACCTTCGCCTGGATTCCGACGCTGACCTCGGTATCGCGGCAGTCGATCTTCTCGGGCAAGCCGCCGCTCTATTTCCCGTCATCCATCAACTCGACCAACAGCGAAGAGAAACTCTGGAAGCAGTTCTGGGAAGGCCATGGCCTGTCCTGGCTGGACGTCGCCTACCAGCGAGGTCTTGGCGACGGCGATGCTGCGGGCGTCCTCGACTCCGCAATCCACCCCGGGAAGACCAAGGTGGTGGGGTTGGTCGTGGACAAGGTGGACAAGATCATGCACGGCATGCAACTCGGCTCGGCCGGGATGCACAACCAGATCAAGCAGTGGTGCCATGCAGGATTTCTTTCCGCGATGGTCGGCCAACTGCTGGATTACGGCTATGAGGTCTGGCTGACGGCCGATCACGGCAACATCCAATGCGAAGGTAAAGGCCGCCCATCTGAAGGTGTGATTGCCGAAACTCGCGGCGAGCGGGTTCGTGTCTATCCCACACCGGAACTTCGCGCTCAGGTTGCTGGGGCCTTTCCGTTTGCCCACGAGTGGCAGCCGGTCGGGTTGCCCGCAGATTATTTCCCCCTGGTGGCCGGTGGCCGCGACGCATTTGTGAATCCGGGAGATGCCATCGTAGGTCACGGCGGTGTAGCCATCGAAGAAGTCATCGTGCCCCTTGTGAAGTTTGAAAGGAGGACACGGTGATGGGCAAAAGACACGAAGCCATTGGCATCAAGCAGGCGATTCGTTTCGAGTGGATGCAGAAAGCAGCCAATCTGCTGCTGGCGGGACTCGACGCCAAAACCATCCGTCAGGAGCTGCATGAGTTCCTCGTGGACAGAAAAGGCAATGGCTCAGAGGGCGAGCGAAGCGATCAGACCCGGACCTTCGTGGTCAACAACCTGATGAAGATCTGGGTCACTCCTGACCCCGAGTTGATCCCGTTCCGGGATGCCTCGCTGGCGTTTCTGCGGGAAAAACCGTCCATGGCCCTGGCGGTCCACTGGGGGATGATCTCGGCGGTCTATCCCTTCTGGTTCAACGTGGCCCGCCAGACCGGCCGTCTGTTGGCCTTGCAGGATCAGGTGACCCAGACCCAGATCATCAACCGCCTGAAGGAGCAGTACGGCGACCGGCAAACCGTAAGCCGCTATGCCCGGTTCGTCATCCGCTCCTTCGTCGCCTGGGGAGCCCTGAAGGATTCCGAGGCCAAAGGCTGCTATGAGAAAGCCGCTCCGATGAGCATTGCCGAGCCAAACCTGGCCATCTTGATGTTCGAATCCGCACTCCTGGCCACCCCAGAGGCCAAGGGCGCATTAGGGCTGCTCCTGAATAACCCGGCATTCTTCCCATTCCAGCTCCCCGTGTTGACAGGAGATTTTGTTTCACAACGCAGCGACCGGATCGACGTGGTTCGCTACGGACTGGACGATGAGCTGTTGAAATTGAAGGGCAACTAAATCAGGGATGGGACGTGAATGCCTTGGACTTCGGAACACACTAAATGGCTGGTCGACACCGGCGAACGACTGAAGACCGCCGACGGCAAGGAAGTCGAGGTCTGGGAGTTCCGTCATAAGAACGACGCGGCAGTGCTCTCGGCCTGGGCCAGGCATTTTCGGAATCACTACTGCTTTGACAGCGAAATCGATTATTGGCGCAGAGGGTACAAGTGTTCTCGCGGAGAGTATCTCAACACTATAAAGTTCCCGGACCCAAAAGATGCGCCAGGACCAAGTATCCGCGCTGGCGACTTTGGAGAAGTGCTGGTTGCCGATTTTCTTGAATATCTGCTTGGCTACTGGGTTCCACGTACTCGCTATGGTGACAAAACCATCCGGAACGAGTCGACAAAAGGCAGTGACATCATCGGCTTTCATATCGTCAAGGATGGCAAAGCCTCTTCGAAGGATAGGCTGGCGATCTTTGAAGCGAAGGCGCAATTCTCAGGAAAGAAAGCCAAGGCGAGACTTCAAGATGCGGTAGATGGCTCGGCAAAAGACATCGCACGGAAGGCGGAGTCCTTAAATGCCATCAAGCAAAGGCTGCATGGCCGGAATGAGCTCGATGATGCCGAAAAAATTGAGCGTTTCCAAAACGAAGTAGATCACCCATACAAGGAAGTTTATGGGGCTGTCGCGCTCTTTGAGAATCCGCTTTTTGACGGCCACCTGACATCCTCGACCGATGCCTCCTCTCATCCGCATTCAGGTGAGCTTGCGTTAGTGGTCATCAAAGGGGATCAGATGATGGCACTCGTCCACGAGCTCTACAGGAGGGCTGCGGATGAGGCCTGAACAGAAATCCCAACTCCTGCTGGGCGTCACACGGTCAAAGGCCAAGATGCTCGAGTACGGTGTTCCTGAAGAGCATCACATCAAGATCACCCAAGATCCGGCCAAGCTCTTCACCATCTCGATTGGCCTGCTTGGTGACCTCGCCGCCGCCATCAACCGGGAGGAGCCAGATCCCGATTCTCTCGCAGAGCTGAAAACCAATCTGCTATTTTCCGCCCGCTTTTTCGACTCCTACCTCCAGTCAAAGCTGAACGAGACACTTGATCCCTACCTCGTGCTTCTGGGCTCTGCTTCCTATTACCTGTGCGATCTGCCTGGGAGCGCTTCGGTATTGGCGAAGCGCATCGATAGTGACTGTCCGGATCTGGATGGCGATGCTTTGGAGGACCTGTTGCTCTGGTTGCTGCAGGCTGATCTGCGAACCTATTTTGATGAAACGGAGGGACCATTCGGTGGATTCATCGACGGGATTTCAAAATGGATTCTCCAGTTTTTCGAGGATGGAAATGGCGAAGAAAATCTTCTCGATCTCGCCACGAAGCTGAGGGACGCCGTCTATGAATTCGGCACACCCAGGCAGCTTCTGTTTGGCGATATGATCGCGGCGGTTCTGAGGAAAAAGCTGGAGAATTCCGCCTGGAAGGCTTTGCCGTCATATTCCGGGTTGCCTCGCGACAAATGGCTCCATGCGCTGCAAAAGGATTCGTTCATCAAGGAACTTTGGCCTGCACAACACCTTTTGGGCAAGGCGGATGTTCTCAAAGGCGAGTCTGCCATCGTTCAAATGCCCACCAGCGCTGGCAAAACGAAGGCAACGGAGCTGATCCTCCGAAGTGCGTTTCTGGCCGACCGCGTGTCACTGGCCATCATCATCGCCCCGTTCCGGGCGCTGTGCCATGAGATCAAGAACAGCCTCGTAGAGGCGTTCCACAACGAAACCACCAAGGTGGATGAATTATCCGATGCCCTACAGACCGACTTCGAGATTGCCGAGCTTCTGGGGCACCAGCAGATCCTGGTCGTAACCCCCGAGAAGCTGCTCTACGTCCTTCGGCACGCTCCGGAGCTGGCTGCCCACGTTGGCCTGCTGGTTTTTGATGAAGGCCACCAGTTCGACAGCGGCACACGAGGCATCACATACGAGCTGCTCCTGACGTCGCTGCGCTCCATGATTCCTGAAGGAACCCAGAAGGTCCTGATCTCAGCGGTCATCAGCAACGCCGAGGCTGTTGGAGAATGGCTGAACGGGGAACCCAATGTCGTCGAAGGCACAACCCTGATTCCGACTTTCAGGTCGGTCGGATTCGCGAGCTGGCTCGATCAGTTGGGAAAGATCGAGTACGTCGACAGCCGTGACGCCGAACAAGGTGAGTTTTTCGTTCCGAGGGTGATCGAAAGATTCAATCTCGGAAGGAAGAAGCGGGAAAGGACGGATCGCTTTTTCCCTGAAAAAACGGACGGGCAGGCTATCGCACTTTACCTCGGTCTGAAATTGGTCCCGAATGGCAGTATCGCTGTTTTCTGCGGGCGGAAGTCGACAGCGGCCAGCGTCTGTGAAAAGGCCGTCGATATTATCGAGCGAGGTGCACCGCTGGCCTTGCCGTCAGATATTTCAGACGCCCAGGAAGTTGCGAGGCTAACACATCTGCATATCGAGAATCTCGGCGCTGACGCTCCGGCGTCCCAGAGCGCGGCGCACGGCATTTTTTCCCATCATGGCAATACGCCTCATGGTATTCGGCTGGCGGTGGAGCATGCCATGCGTGACGACCTTGTGCGATTCGTGGTTTGTACCTCGACTTTGGCGCAGGGCGTAAACCTTCCGATTCGATACCTCATCGTGACCAGTGTCTACCAGGGCATGGAACGCATCAAGGTTCGAGATTTCCATAACCTCATTGGCCGAGCGGGCCGAGCCGGGATGCATACCGAAGGCAGCATCCTGTTTGCCGATCCGGTGATCTTTGACAAGCGGAAGGCCCGTAACGACAAATGGCGCTGGGACCAGGTGAAAGAGCTTTTGGAACCGCGCAATTCTGAGCCATGCATCAGCAATCTTCTATCGATCTTCGATCCCATCAAGAGCGATGACGAGAAATACACCATCACCATGGAGGCACTGGATTTTGCCAAGGCCTATATCGATGATCCTGATGAAATTGCCAAGCTGGCGGCGGGGATAGCCGCACGACATGGAGACAAAAATTTCTCCCGAGACGGTGTCGAGCGGCAAATCGCCTGGAGAATCAGCCTAATCTGTGCAGTCGAGAGCTTCCTGCTATCTCATTGGGATGAATCTGAAGATGGTCTTTCGGAAGCTGATGTGATCCGCCTGGCCGAAGGGACGCTGGCTTTCTTCCTGGCTGATGATCAGAAAAAGGAGCATATCCGCGAGTTGTTTCAGCTTCTCGCTGGGAACATCTCTGCAAACATCACAGATCCGGCTCGCCGTAAAATCTATGGCCGGACGCTTTACGGTATTCAAGATGCCCAAGCCATCGAGGGATGGGTCCAAACCAACGCCGACAGTCTGCTTACGATTGTTGATGAAACAGACGCGCTCGATCTTGCCTGGCCATTGCTTACCCGGCATATCAACAGTGGCGTATTCACCAAGTTCGATAAGCCGGAGGTGCTAAAAGAAATCGCACATGGGTGGATCAGTGGAAAGCCCTTCAGCGATCTCCTCAAAATCATCCGTAAGCGAAAAGCCAAGATGATATGGGGCACCCGCCGAAGGGAGTTCAAGATCGATCATGTCGTCGACGTCTGCGAAGGGACGCTCGCTTATGACGGAGCGCTCGTTGTAGGCGCTGTGTGTGAATTCATCGAAACCCTCGACCAAGATGGCACTGGAGACCTGATCAATCGTCTGCAGATTTTTCAAAAGCGCCTGAAATATGGTCTGCCGACCGAAACCACCATTGCCCTTTACGAGCTTGGCTTTTCGGACCGCGTCATCGCTCAGGATCTTGCCGCATCCCTAAACCTGGCAGCGACCCAGAAGAAGGATCTCGTGAAGGCGCTGAAAAAAGATCGGGACGGGGCCAGAGCGGTGATGGAGAGATACCCAATCTATTTCCAGGAGAGGATGAATGAACTCCTGTAGCAGGAAACGCAATCAACGGGTCGTGATTCTATGCCAGACAATTTAAAAACTGCAAAATCTGCTCTCGCCAAGATCCATCAGGACATGGAGTCCATCAACCGGCTGGCCAAGCCGTCCTATCTGAGCGTGATCGAGCAGATGGAGCGCACGCTGGAACCGATCCGTCGTCAGCAGTTGGAAATCAGTCGCGCCCTTGAACTGTCCGGAGCAGCGGCCCGGATACAGGAGATCGTCAGTGCCAATCAACACTGGCAGGATTTAATAAAACAGGCCACCGCGACAAGTCGTATTACCGAGAGTCTTTCGGCTGCGCATCAGTCATGGCTTGATACGATCAAACCTATCCAGCACGACTTCTCGCAGCTTTCACAGCTTCAAGCCTCCGCCAAGCTGGCTCTGTGTGATACATCCTTGCGGCTTGCCGCCACGGAACGGCTCATGGCGGGCATCGATTTCGAGGCGATAAGGGGACGTTTTCAAATCGAGATACCAGTCATAGCGGGGCTGGAGAGCTCGATAGCCCATGTGGCAGCCTCGTATGGAAGTTTGGCAGAGTCACTGCGGGAGATCTCGGACATCACGCGGCTGCCTGCCTTCGTTTTACCTGGGGCCACCCGTGAGATCTACACCACCAGCTTCGCGCTCGAGACCCTTCGCCCCTGGGATGACCGCGATGAGGACGAGGCCGAAACGGAAATTCAGCTTGTCGCCGAAGCAGAGCTGGAAACATCGGGCTGCATCGCTCTTCTGCAGCAGGTCGATCCGGGGCTCGCTCGCCCGTACATCGGCGCTCGAGATGCCCTGCATGGGAACAATGCCGACCGGGCAAGACACATTCTGAGCTCGCTCAGGGAGCTGTGGAACCATCTGCTCAGGCGTTTGGCACCCGATGATCTCGTCGCCACGTGGATTCCGGGTGTGTCCAATCAAAAGGATCTGCTACATGACGGCAAGCCTACACGTCGAGCCAGGGTACTTTATGTCTGCCGGGATCTGAACAGCGATCCGCTGACCGACTTCCTGATGCACGATACCCGGGCACTGGTGAAGCTGATCGAGCTGTTCAACCGGGTCCACGAATTGGAAACAGAACTGACCGATGAGCAGCTCAGGGCCATTCTCCTCAAAACCGATTCGTGGCTGATGTACATACTGCAAATCTCGTCGGGAAATTTTCACAAGTAAACAGGAGGCAACCATGCCAAAGAAACCAGGATCACATCATGTCGTACCCAACGCCGACGGCGGCTGGGACGTCAAGAAAGACGGCGCGACCCGTAGCAGCGGCCACTTCGACAAGAAGCAGGATGCCGTCGATGCCGGGCGCAAGATCAGCCAGAACCAAGGCACCGAGTTCTACATCCACGGCAAGGATGGGAAGATCCAGAACAAGGACAGCCACGGGAACGATCCATATCCGCCGAAGGGGTGATGCTCGGGCCAATTCGATTCCGGTTTTGGGAACCGAACCGGCGTCCGAAAACCGGATTCGAAGTTGTTGCGGCTCGACGCCAGGTATGCGGTTTTACTACAAACCCGTCACCCTCGTCCGGTGCTTGGAAATCAGGGGAGAAAATCGTTTCTCTGGTCGGGTTGACGGGAAGTGGTTGTGGGAGATGACTTCGGCGTTTATTATCAAGGAGTTACGAGGAGCGCGTGCTTTGAGACTGTTTTGCGGTAGGTCGTCGTTCCCTCCACCACCCGAAGCTCGTAGAGCGAGGGTGGTGTCACCCGTAGCTTCAGCGAAGGGGGGACAAAAACCTAACACATACTGCATACCCCTTCGAGATTCGGATGGTGCAATCAGTTGAAACGCTCTTATCGAAAACTTAGCCTATGGCTTATCAAAGCAATGTGGTGTCGCCCGTAGCTTCAGCGAAGGGGGACAGGCCCCCTGACATACGCCCCATCACGCAGCCTTTATTCCTCGAAGCTTCAGCAAAAGGGAACGGCGAAGGGGGATAAATCTGCAAATCAACATGTTCTATGTATATCTGATTCAAAACGAATCCCATCCTGACCGGCGCTACATAGGATGTACCCAAAATTTAAAAGAACGCCTGCAAAGGCATAACGCCGGCAGAGCGTCACATACGGCGCAGTATATCCCCTGGAAACTTGTAACTTACCTTGCCTTTTCCGACAAATTTAAAGCACAGGAATTCGAACGCTATTTGAAATCCGGTTCCGGACAGGCCTTTGCACGTAAGCGTTTCTGGTAAGGTGCAACTGCAAAGTTTCTGCAATTGTCAGCTAAAAACCACACTCCCTCACCCTCCTCCCAAAAAACTCCCTCTCCGCAGGGCTCCTCGCAAGCTCGGCCGCCTTCTCAAAATGCCTCGCCGCCTCTTCCCTCCTCCCCGCCATAAGATGAAACTCCCCCTGCGACGCCTCGTAAAACGGATAGTTTTTAAGCCTCTCCGAATCCGGGATCTTCCCGATCTCGGCCAGCCCTTCGTCTGGCCCGAACGCGTTCCCCAAAGCTACCGCCCGGTTAAGCGCCACAATCGGCGAAGGGGCGATGCCGTAAAGCGTATCGTAAAGCCCGAGTATCTTCCCCCAGTCCGTCTCCTCGTACGAAGGGGCCGAGCAGTGAAGGGCCGCTATGCCCGCTTCGATGTGAAATTCGCTGAGCTCTTCCCCGGAAGACGACATCGTCAGAAAATAAAACCCCCTGCCGATCAAATCCCTGTCCCACTTCGAGCGGTCCTGCATCCTTAGCTGGACGAGCCCGCCGTCCTCGCCCGTCCTCCCCGAAAGCCGCGCCGCCTGAAAACAAAAGAGCGCGAGCAGGGCGTGCGTCCGCGGCCCGGCGCTTTCCGGGTGTTCGCTCAAAAGCAGCGCGAGGCGAATCGCTTCGAAGCAAAGCTCCTCCCTGACGGTCTCTTCCGCCCTCGTGCCGTGATATCCTTCGCTAAACAGTAAATATATCGCCCGGTAGACGGCCTCCAGGCGCCCGGGTATGTCCGGCGCGGTCGCTATCTCCACGAATTCGCCCGACGAGCGGAGGACATTCCTCGCCCGTGTGAGCCGCTTTTCTACCGAATCCTCGCTCACTAAAAGCGCATGGGCGATCTCGGCGACGCCGAACCCGCAAAGGGTCTTCAGTATTAGCGTCATACGCGCCTCGGTCGAAAGGGCAGGGTGGCAGCACGAGAACATCATACGGAGCTGGTCGTCCCGTATCTCGCCGGCGAATGCCGCATCCTCTCCTGGCGGAGAATCGACCGGCGCAAGCTCGCGCTCCAGCCCGGGCGCGATGTGCCGGAACCGTCCGTCGCGCCTCACGATGTCTATAGCCCTGTTCCGCGCGACGCGCATCAGCCACGCGGGCGGGTTCTCGGGCACGCCGTAAACGGGCCACGTTTCCAGAGCCCGGAGGAGCGTGTCCTGCACGACGTCCTCGGCCATGCGCAGGTTGCCAACACCGAATACCCTCGTCAGGTACGAAACCATCTTCCCCGCCTCACGGCGAAACAGATGGTCCACGAGCCCCGATACGTCTTTCGTGTCGGTCATCACGACACCGGCGGCCCCTACATCTTCATGAACGGGCGGATCTCGACGGAACCGTCGCTTTCTAGGATCGGGCACCCATTGGCCAGCTCCGCCGCCTGCTCCAGGTCTTCGGTGCTCACGACCATGTACCCCTGTATGAAGTCCTTAACCTCTACATACGGCCCGTCCGTAACTGCCTTCGCTTTACCCTTGACTACCTTCCCGTTCTCGCTGAGCCTTTCGCCCGTGAGCTTCAGGTTGCCGCTCTTCTCGATTCCATCTACCCACTCCCTCCACTTCTTGATGGTCTGCTGCATCTGCTCGGGCGACATCGACTTCCACGCCTCGGGATTACTCCTGAAGAGATATATAAAATCTGCCATTTTATTCTCCTTTAGCGGTCTCTTCCTGATTTTAACATCTATTCACGCGGCCAGTCCCTTTCCGGACTTCGCCTTCACGACCGGTATCTGCGCCCCGGCGGGCTGCCTCGTCGCGACGTTCACCCTGTTCCAGAAATTGATGAGCCCGATATTGACGACGAGCGCCCCGAGCCCGGTTTCGTCGTAATAATTGGCCGCCTCCCGCCAGACGTCGTCCGGCACTGCATCGCCCCTGTCGTTAATCCTCGTCACGGCCTCTGTCAATTCAAGCGCCGCGCGCTCCTCGTCCGTAAAGTGCGGCGATTCACGCCACGCGGCCACTCCGAAGATTCGCTCGTCGGTTTCACCCGCTCTCTTCATCTCGCGTGAATGCATGTCCACGCAAAATCCGCATCCGTTTATCTGGCTCGCGCGGAGATAAACGAGATTGAGCGTCTTCATAGGGACGCCCGCCTTCTTCGCGGCCGTCCCAAGCGTGAAAAGCGCCTGCATAGCGTCGGGCACTACAACCGCCGGGTTCTGCATACGTGGTGTTATATGTGACATATGGCTTCTCCTCTCAATACTAATGGATTTTAGAGGCCTTTTCCCGCCTCTGTATATAATGACGAGCGAAAAAGCCCGACCGGGACATGCTAATTTTCCGGGAGGATAAAAAGGCCGGCCCCACGGGCGGTACGGGGCCGGGTGTTGGAAGATATTCTACAATTTCAGGCTGTTTATTATGCCGCGTTAAGCCTGGAGAGTTTTGACGAACGCCACGAGCTGGTCGAGCGCCGTTCCCCATCCCTCGTGGAACCCCATTTCCTCGTGCTGCTTCCTGCCCGCTTCCGTAGGATGAATAGCGATAGCCGTGTACTTCGTCCCGCTGCCGTGAGGCTCCAGCAGAAGGAAGGCCGTCATGAAGCCAACCTTGTCCGCCGGGCGATAGCCCTCCTGGAGTGCGTCCGTCCAGACGAGCTTCTCATTCTCGACGACCTCCAGAAAGCAGCCTATATTCGGATAGTCCTCTCCCTCGGGCGAGCGCATAACGGTATAAAAAAGCCCTCCGGGGCGGAGGTCTATCTTGCAGTCCACCGTCTGCCACGGCGCGGGCGTAAACCACTTCGTCACGTATTCCGGCGTCGTCCACGCCTTCCATACGAGCTCCCTCGGCACGTCGATCACTCGTTCGAGTATAAGGTCGAGCTTCGGGTCCAGATTATATTTAGTGCTTGCCATCATTCTTTCTCCTTGAGTTCATATAAGAAATTGTCGAGTTGATCGAGGCGCTTCTCCCAGAGCGCCCTCTGTTTTTCGATCCACGTCCCCGCCTTTTCGAGCGGCCCGGGCGCGATCCTGTACGTCCTCACGCGCCCCTTCTTCTCCGAGCTCACGAGCCCGCATTCCTCTAGCACCCCCAGGTGCTGCGTGAACGAGGGGAGGGCCATGTCGAACGGCCTCGCAAGCTCGCTCACGGCTGCCGGCCCCCTTCCGAGCCTCGCGAGAACAGCCCTCCGCGTCGGGTCTGACAGCGCGTGAAACACACTGTCGAGCTGTATATTATTGTTAGGCATATGCCTAGGTATCTCCGACGCCGGTTATCGTGTCAATCCTTATTTCTATTTAATTTGATTCAGCGATGGGGCAAAAGTTTCGGAAGGGCACGGCTCCCGGCCGGGATAGAGCGGCCCCCTGATATAATTCCCTCCCCCTGTAAGCAGGGGGAGGGTAAGAGTGGGGGTTACTTCATAGTCCGGTAAACTATTTTCGACACAATTCCCCGGAGGAGATGCAACCATGGAAATGAGAAAACTCGGAAACTCGGACTTATACACGGCTCCCGTCGTCATGGGAGGCAACGTATTCGGCTGGACCATAGACGAGAAACAGTCGTTCGCCGTCCTCGACGAATTCACCGGGCTCGGGTTCAACGCCGTCGATACGGCCGACGTCTATTCCCGCTGGGGCCGCGGCAACGAAGGCGGCGAGTCCGAAACGATAATCGGCAAGTGGATGAAGGAGCGCGGCAACCGGGGCAATATACTCCTCATTTCCAAGGTCGGCTACGACATGGGCGAGGGAAAGAATATCAGCAGGAAATATATACTGAAGCAGGTCGATAGCTCTCTCAAGAGGCTCCGGACGGATCATATCGACCTCTACTTCACACATCAGGACGACGACGTCACGCCCGTCGAGGAAACGCTCTCGGCCCACGAAGAGCTCATCAAGGCCGGAAAGGTCAGGTGGATCGGGGCGTCGAACCTCTCCCCCGAAAGGCTCAGGGAATCGCTCGCGGCGAGTGCGGCCAAGGGCCTCCCGAGATACGAGGTATTCCAGCCCGAGTACAACCTCTACGACCGTCAGGGGTTCGAAGAGGGCGTGGGGCCGGTTTGTAAAGAGCACGGCCTCGGGGTCATAGTCTATTTCGCACTGGCAAGGGGCTTTCTCACGGGCAAGTACAGGAGCGAAGCCGACCTCGGCAAGAGCGTCAGGGGACGGGGCATAAAGGATTATCTCGGCGAGCGCGGGATGCGAATACTCAGGGCCCTCGACGAGACGGCCGAAAAGCACGGCGTTTCGCAGGCCGCCGTTTCCCTCGCATGGCTCATGGCCAAGCCGCCCGTAACCGCGCCGATCGCGAGCGCGACCAGGACCGATCATCTGAAATCCTTCACCGAGGCGGCCGGGCTCAGGCTCGATTCCGAAGACATGTCGCGGCTGGACGAGGCGTCGGCCTACTGAAGGGGCGTCCAATTGTCCGCCCGGGACGCGGCGAGCCACTTGAAACTCGCCGCCCGTCCTGCATCCTTTATAACCTGACGCGGCGGGAAAATTAACGGAATGCGCATCTTTACGCGGCGGGCATACTCGAATAACTTATGGATAATGCGATCGTAGTCGAAGGGCTCCGAAAGTCCTACGGGAAGCTGAGCGTACTCGAAGGGATAAACTTCTCCGTCAGGCGTGGCTCCGTCTTCGGACTCCTCGGCCCGAACGGCGCGGGGAAGACGACTACGGTCCGCATACTCAGCACGCTGCTCAAGCCCGACGATGGACGAGTCACAGTAAACGGCCACGACGTCGTAACGGACGCGCATAAGGTCAGGGCGAGTATCGGCCTCACAGGTCAGTACGCCGCCGTGGACGAATACCTCACCGGTGAGGAAAACCTCCTCATGATAGGGCGGCTTTACAGGCTGAGCGTCGCCGATGCGAAACGCAGGACAGCCGAGCTCCTTGAGCAGTTCGGCCTCGTGGACGCGGCCAAAAGGCCGCTAAAGGCCTACTCCGGCGGCATGCGGAGGCGTCTCGACCTTGCGGCGAGCCTCATAGCGTCGCCGTCCGTGATATTCCTCGACGAGCCCACGACGGGCCTCGACCCGCGGAGCCGGCTTATAATGTGGGATATCATAAAGGAGCTTGCGGCCGGCGACACGACAATACTCCTCACGACGCAGTACATGGAAGAGGCCGACAGGCTCGCGGAGGATATTGTCGTCATCGACAAAGGCACGGTCATATCCCAGGGCACGCCGGACGAGCTCAAGGCCCGCGTCGGCTCCGAACGCATAGAGCTTGCCATAGCCGAGGGCTCCGACTTCGCCGCCGCCCAAAGGGCCATATGTGCCGACGGCGACTACGTAGACCCGAAGAAGAGAACGATAAGCGTCGCCACCAAGGGTGGAGTTACCGAGCTGAAGGATGTTTTAGACAAGCTCACACGCGCCGGTGTGGAAGTCGAGACGCTCTCCCTCCACCGTCCCACGCTCGACGATGTGTTCCTCACCCTCACGGGCCACGCGGCCTCGCCCGCCGACACGAACGGCAACTCCGACAGCGATTCGAAAAGGGGCGATGCGCCGGATGCCGAAGCCGCGAAAGAAAAGGAGAGGATAAAATCATGACTTCACTGCCGCGCAAGGTCGAACCAGCCCGCCATTCCGAGCTCTACTGGATGCTGAGCGATTCGTGGGTGCTGACAAGGCGGAGCATAAAGCACATCACGCGTAACCTCGACCAGCTCCTCTCGCTGATAATAATGCCCGTGATGTTCCTGCTCCTGTTTCGTTATGTCTTCGGCGGGGCGATAGACACGGGCGGGACGACGTACGTCAACTTCCTCGTCGCGGGCATACTCGTCCAGACGCTTGCGTTCGGCTCCAGCAACACGACGGTCAACCTCGTCCTCGACCTCAGGCGGGGAATCATCGACAGGTTCCGCTCGCTTCCGATGTACAGCTCGTCGCTTTTGACTGGCCACGTTCTCGCCGACCTCTTCCGTAACACGATATCTGGCCTTATCATGGTTGCGGCCGGTCTCGCCGTCGGGTTCCGCCCGACCGCCGATATAGGAGAATGGCTCAAGGTGCTCGGGCTCCTGCTGCTCTTTACATTCGCCGTGTCGTGGTTCTGCGCCATACTCGGCCTCGTCGTAAAGAGCTTCGAGGCCGCGCAGTGGATAAGCTTCATCTTCATAATGCCGCTCACGTTCGCGTCGAGCGCATTTGTCCCGACCGATGGCATGCCGACCGCGCTTAAAATTTTCGCCGAAAACCAGCCGTTCACAATAGTCATACAGGCCATGCGAGCCTGGCTCGTCGGAACGCCGATAGGCAACGACGGGTGGCTGTCAGTCGTCTGGTGCACGGGCATAACGGTCATCTGTATGCCGATAGCGGCGTGGCTCTTCAGGCGCCAGGCCCGCTTCCCGGCTCTCTAATCCCTTTATTCCCGAATCCCGGCAAGCCTGTCCCCGGGCGAGGGAGGGCTATTTTTACACATTCTCTATCGAAGGCTTGACTGGCCATCTTTTCCCTGAACAATTATGCTATTCGTTTTGTTAACTCTGATGAAGGTACATACCACGTTTAAACATATACATCCGCCAGTCATTACCGCTTCAAAGACCGACGTAAACACAGTCCGCCCGCCACTCAGCGGTTAAGGATTACAGTCCGGAGATAAAGCCCCGGCGCATTATTCGACCAGGTTCCACATTTCATTCAAAAAAAGGCAACGGAGAGCGATGCTTAAACCCAAGCTGTTTACGACCCTAGAAACGTATAGTAAAAAAACATTCATGGACGACCTCTTCGCCGGCCTCACGGTCGGCGTCGTCGCCCTTCCTCTCGCCATGGCCTTCGCCATAGCCAGCGGCGTCCCGCCCGAGCGCGGCCTCTTCACCGCCATCATCGCGGGTTTCCTCATATCCTTACTAGGCGGGAGCCGCGTCCAGATAGGCGGTCCTACAGGGGCCTTCGTCGTCATCGTCGCAGGCATCATGGCCGAGCACGGCTACGACGGCCTCGTCTACTGCACCATAATGGCCGGTTTTTTCCTTATCGCCCTCGGCCTCAGCAAGATGGGCGGCCTCATAAAATTCATCCCGTTCCCTGTGATAACCGGCTTCACGTCCGGCATCGCCGTCGTCATATTCTCGACTCAGATTAAAGACCTCCTCGGCCTCCGGATGCCGACCCCGCCCGCGGAATTCATCCCCAAATGGATCGAGTACGTAAAGCACCTCGGCACGTTCACGCCCGCCGCGGCAGGGCTCGGTATAGGAACGATAATCGTCATCTTCGTCACCCGAAAATTCATCCCCAGGTTCCCGGCGATGCTCATAGGAATGGGGGCGGCCACTATAGTTTCCGTCCTCCTTGGACTCGATGTCGAGACGATAGGCAGCCGCTTCGGCGACCTTCCCCGCGTCCTGCCCGCGCCCGAGCTCCCGGCCTTCGACATAGAGAAAATGAAGAGCCTCATCGCCCCGGCTTTCACGGTCGGCCTCCTCGCTGCCATTGAATCGCTCCTTTCGGCGACAGTCGCCGACGGCATGATCGGCGGGCGGCACCGCTCGAACATGGAGCTGATAGCCCAGGGGGCGGCAAACGTCGGCTCGGCCGTCTTCGGCGGCATACCGGCCACGGGTGCGATAGCGCGTACGGTGACGAATATCAAGAGCGGCGCGAAAACCCCGGTCGCGGGTATCATCCACGCCATATCACTCGCGCTCATACTCCTCATCTTCGCCCCGTACGCGAAGATGATCCCGCTCGCTGCGCTGGCCGGGATACTCGTCGTCGTCAGCTACAACATGAGCGAGATCGAAAATTTCATAGGGCTCCTCAAGGCCCCGAAGAGCGACGTTATGGTGCTCCTGACGACGTTCGCGCTCACGGTGTTCGTCGATCTGACCATCGCCGTTCAGGTCGGCATAGTCCTCGCGGCGCTCCTCTTCATACGCCGCATGTCCGAGGTCACCAACGTCGGCATAGTGACGCGCGAGCTCCAGGGCAACGGCGAGGACGACACCGGCGACCCGAACGCCATATCCAGGCGCGACGTGCCGTCCGGCGTCGAGGTATTCGAGATACAGGGGCCGTTCTTCTTCGGCGCGGCCGACAGGTTCAAGGAATCCGTCAGCCTCATAGAAAAACCCGTCCCCGTCATAATACTCCGCCTCCGTAACGTCCCCGCGATCGACGCGACCGGCCTCTACACGCTTAAGGACTTTCTCCATAGATGCAGGCGCGACCACACGACGCTCATCCTCTCCGGCGTTCACACGCAGCCCCTCTTCGCCATCGAGCGCTCGGGCCTCTGGAACATGATAGGGAAGGAAAACATATTCGGGAACATCGACGACGCCCTCGACCGCGCGAGGGAGATACTAGGCCTCCCGAAGGTAGAGCGCCCAGCGCCCTTCGTCCCCGTCGTCGCGAGAGAGGCGGAGAAGGCGCCCGAATAATCGCCTGCCCCGAGCCCCGCACCTATTAACCGCCGGCCCGTACTCGTATATATTATTGTCCTTAAAACGTGGCAGCGAGGTATAACGCATGAGATCAGGTGGAAGGGACTGGGACGAGCTCAGGCCCGTAACGATAACGCGCGGCGTCATGAAGTACGCCGAAGGCTCCGCGCTGATAGAAACCGGCGAGACGAGAGTCCTCTGCACGGCGACGGTCGAAACCAGGGTTCCGCCGTTTCTGAGAGACACGGGCAGGGGATGGGTGACGGCCGAGTACTCGATGCTCCCCCGCTCGACGAAGGACAGGATAACCCGCGACAGCGTAAAGGGCAGAATAGGCGGACGCTCGCACGAGATACAGCGCATAATAGGACGCGCCCTCCGTTCCGTGATCAATCTGGACAAGCTCGGCGAAATGTCTATAACCATCGACTGCGACGTCCTCCAGGCGGACGGCGGCACGCGGACCGCGGCCATAACGGGCGCGTTCGTGGCTCTCTCCGACGCGGCGCTCCACCTCGTAAGCACCGGGGTCCTCGCCGACAGCCCCATGCAGGATTACATAGCCGCCGTCAGCGTCGGAATCGTCGAAGGCAAGACCGCGCTCGACCTGGACTACGAGGAAGACTCCACCGCAGAGGTGGACATGAACGTCGCCATGACGGGCTCCGGCCTCCTGGTCGAGGTGCAGGGGACGGCCGAGGGCAAGCCCTTCAGCAAAAGAAGGCTTTCACAGCTCGTCACGCTCGCCGAAAAGGGAATAAACGAGCTCATACAAAAACAAAAAGAAGCGCTCACGGAATAAACCCGAACTGGAAACGACTTATGATCGACGAAATAGTTTTGGCTACCGGCAATAAAGGAAAGATAAAGGAATTCGAAGGACTCCTCCGCGGCGTGGCAGGGAAAATAACCGGCCTCGGCGACCTCGAATCACCGCCCGAAATCGTCGAGGACGGCGATACCTTCATGGAGAACGCGCTCAAGAAGGCCCGTGCGCTCGCGAAATATTCCGGGAAGCCCGCGCTTGCAGACGATTCCGGCCTCGCGGTGGACGCACTCGGCGGAAAGCCGGGCGTATACTCGGCCCGGTATGCAGGTGAGGGCGCGACAGACGAAAAGAATATAGACAAGCTCCTCGGCGAGCTCGGCGATACGGAGAACAGAAACGCCAGGTTCGTATGCTTCCTCGCCCTCGTCACTCCTGACGGGAAGGAGACGGTGGTCAGCGGAAAGTGCAAAGGGATTATACTCACCGAGCGCAGGGGCAGCGGCGGGTTCGGGTACGACCCCGTCTTTTACCTCCCCGAATTCGGGAAAACGATGGCCGAGATACCGTCCGGGCTCAAGAACGAAATCAGCCACAGGGCGCGCGCCGTGGAAAAACTCGTCCGCATCTTGAAGGAAGAATCGTCCGGCGTGTAGATCTCTCCCGGCATGACACGGCTAACCCGGCTTCCGCCCCGTGAATACCGCTATCGGGAACGTGAACACGAGCTTCCCGTTCTCGCGGCGCGCGTTTATGCCCAGCGCATCGACGCCTATGTCGCCCTCTATTATCGCCGTCACCTCGGCCCTCTGTTCGGGCGCATGTGAAGAAGCGTCGAGCAGATGCTCCACGTCGGCGTCGAGCCCGTATGCGCCGTACTGCACGTCTTCGAGGCCCGATTCCCCGAACAGACGGCTGAATTCCGGCCCCGTGAGGGCGTGCGCGTGCGAATCGTCCCTCAGCTTCTCCATCCGGTCGTATTCCTCCGAAGACTCCTCGGCGACGCAAACGTCGGCGACGAGTACCCTTCCCCCGGGCCTGCACACGCGTATCATCTCGCCGAACACGGCCCCGGGGTCGAGGAAGTGATGGAAGCTGTAACGCGTTATGACGCGGGAATATTCCCCGTCGGAAAAGGGCAGCGGGTTTGCGTTCCCGATAACCCAGTCCACGTTCGTAAGCTCCTTTCCGGCCGCGAGCTCGCGCGCCTTTTCGATCATCGCCTCCGTAATGTCTATGCCGGTAACGTGCGAAGCACGGCGGGCAAACTCGCACGCGACGAGCCCCGGCCCGCACGCAACGTCGAGCACATTGTCGCCCGCCCCGACGCCCGACATTTCGATCAACATGTCCATTGCGTTCATGTGTATGTCGAGCTCGGCGAACGGCGCCGCCTGCTTCGAGAACTGGTCCACTATCCTTTCGAGGTGCCCCCTTTCTGCGTCACTCATCTCTATCGCCTCCGGACTAAAGGTATAAGCGGAATAGGCTACACGCAGAAAGCCCCGTGTAAACAAAATCCGCTCTGATCGCCATCAGCCGGCGCGGCAAAATCACTGAAACCGGGCCGTATTACGCCTGTTTCCGGCTCCGTAAATTTTTTGGCCCCGAGGGTCTTGCAACCGCTCTGGCTTTCGAATATATTAGTAAAGACCAAGACGGTCCCGCCATTAATTTTCAAAAATCGTTCTCTGAGGTCATAGATATTTGAAGACTAAATTCATATTCGTAACGGGTGGTGTTATGTCCTCTCTGGGAAAGGGGCTCGCCGCCGCATCTATCGGTGCGCTCCTCGAAAGCAGGGGGCTCGAGGTCACGCTCCAGAAGCTGGACCCCTACATAAACGTCGACCCCGGCACCATGAACCCCTTCCAGCACGGCGAGGTATTCGTCACGGACGACGGCGCCGAGACCGATCTCGACCTCGGCCACTACCAGCGCTTCACCAACGCCCGGCTCTCGCAGAAGAACAACTTCACGACCGGAAAGGTCTACCACTCCGTCATCATGAAGGAGAGGGAAGGGAAGTACCTCGGAAAGACAGTGCAGGTGATCCCGCACATCACCGACGAAATCAAGTCACGCGTGCTCGACGTCGCGGGCGACAACGACGTCGTGATCGTCGAAGTCGGCGGCACGGTCGGCGACATCGAAAGCCTCCCGTTTCTCGAGGCCGTAAGGCAGCTCCGGACGGAGCTCGGCCGCGAAAACACGCTTTTCATACACCTCACCTACGTCCCCTATCTCGCTGCGGCGGGCGAGCTCAAATCCAAGCCCACCCAGCACAGCGTAAAGGACATGCTGCAAATCGGCATCCAGCCCGACATACTCCTCTGCCGGACGGACAGGTTCCTCCCGAAGGAGATAAAAGAGAAGATCGCGCTCTACGGCAACATCCGCATGGACGCCGTAATCACGGCGAAGGACGTCGAAACCATTTACGAAGTCCCGCTTATATTCCACCAGGAAAAACTCGACCAGATAATCACCGACTACCTCAAGATGTGGACCCGCAAGCCTGACATCGCCGTCTGGGAAAACATCGCCTACAGGTTCTCGCACCCGAAAACGGACGTCACGATTGGCGTCGTCGGTAAGTACGTCAGCCTCAAGGACTCTTACAAGAGCCTCCACGAGGCCCTTTCCCACGGCGGCATGGCGAACGACTCCCGCGTGGAGATCAGATACGTCGATTCCGAGGACATCGAATCCCAGGGAGTAGACTCGCTCCTCTCCGGAGTTCACGGAGTCCTCGTCCCGGGCGGCTTCGGCAAGAGGGGATTCGAGGGGAAGATAGAGGCCGTAAGGTTCGCCCGCGAAAACAAGGTCCCGTTCTTCGGCATATGCCTCGGCATGCAGATGGCTGTCGTCGAATATGCACGCAACGTCTGCGGCATCCTGGGGGCGGGCACCCGCGAGTTCGGCGACGACGTCCAGGACCCGGTAATCGACCTCATGGAGGAGCAGAGGGACGTGAACGACATGGGCGGGACGATGAGGCTCGGGGCCTACCCGTGCATACTCAAAAAAGACACGCTGGCCTTTTCGGCTTACGAAACGGACGAGATATCCGAAAGGCACCGCCACAGGTACGAGGTCAACAACGCCTACAGGGCGGCTCTTGAAGAGAGCGGCCTCATACTGAGCGGGCTGTCTCCCGACGGAAAGCTCGTCGAGATGGTCGAGCTCAAGAACCACCCTTGGTTCCTCGGCTGCCAGTTCCACCCCGAATTCAAATCCACGCCTCGCGATCCGCACCCTCTCTTCAGGGATTTCGTCAAGGTCGCCATGGAATACAAGTCCTCGCGTAACGCGGCCTAGCGTGGGGCCGACGAGGCTCCGGCGATATCCGGAGAGAATTTTCGCTGCGTATCCCGTAAAAAAGGCACGGTCCGGCTGTAAACACCTTACACATCCTCAGCGATCCGCCTGAAAATTTCAGTGTAACTCCACCTTCTCATGCTATATTTATATAGTGAAACGCCGGTCGGTTGCGGCCCGCATCGGGAGGTATGGAATGAAAAAAATATCGCTGAAAAATAAGACCGTTTATATTATCGGTCTTTTCCTGGCGGCCGTGTTTTATGCCTGCCCGGCCCTGTCCGATGTGCCGCCCGGGCAGAAGCCCGAGGTCGAATTCCTTATAGAGACGGTGCGCACGACCGACTGCAAATTCGACAGGAACGGAAAGACGTACAGCGGCAAGAAGGCCGCGAGCCATCTCCAAAGAAAATACAACCACTACAAGGACGAGATAACCTCGACCGAAACGTTTATAGAATACTCCGCGACAAAGAGCATGCTGTCCGGGGCCGACTACTACATCATTTGCCCGGGCGAGCCGCCGGTTAGGTCCCAGGACTGGCTCCTCGAGAAGCTTTCGGAATTCAGGCAAAAGAACAAAACCGAATAAACCCCCGTATTTCCGCCCGTTTGACGAAATTTTTTGTAAATCTCCTCCGCTCAATTAGAATAGTTACCCCATGATTTTAGAGAAGCTGCCAAGGGCAGGCGAAGTATTGCTGTTTAGAAAACGTCAGGAGCCGTCGCTCGGAATATTTTCTCACCTCGAAGGAAACAAGGCCGCCGTCTTTTCCGAAGAGGGGCGCGAAGTTACGGTGGACCCGGAAAAAATCGCGTTCGTGAGCCCGGTCACGATCACGGGCGACCTCACGCAATCCGAGAAAAAACTCGCGCTTAGAGACCTCCGCCGGAGGCTCGACGAAGCCCGCGAAGAGATAGACCTCGTAACGGTCTGGGAGTGTTTCGAGGGCGAGACCCGCGAAGTCCCCTACAAGGAGCTCGCGGAATTCTACTACGCGGGCGAAGAGGCGGACGGCTTCGATGCGCTCGCGTTCTTCTGGTCGGTGGACAAGAACGACGTCTACTTCAGGCGCGGGGCGGCGGGCTACGAGCCCAGGGCCCGCGACGAAGCGGACGAGATAATCCATAAAAAAGAAGTCGAGCAAAAGAAGAAAGAAGAGAGGGAGAGCGCCGTCCGCTGGGCGAAGGGAATCATCTCCGGCCACGCCCCCGATCTCGGCGATTTCACGCCCGACGCCTACATCGATCTCCTTCGCGGCTACGTCATACACCTGGACAAGTTCAGCCGCGCCCCCGAGGCGAAATCTTTCCTCTCCGAAATAGGCATACGCGACCCCGAGGGCACGATAGAATTCCTCGTGAAGGCCGGGGGGTGGGGCGTGGACGAGGACCCGATGATAAAGAGGTTCTACGTCAGGGAGGATTTTCCGGCCAAGGTCCTGGCCGAAACCGAAAGGATCATGTCGGGGCCCGTCCCGAAAGAGGGCCTCCGCGACCTTACGCACCTCGACATCTTCTCGATAGACGACGAAAACACCGAGGACATAGACGACGCGCTCTCCATGGAGGAAACGGACGGGGGAGGCATGACCATAGGCATACACATAGCCAACGTCGCGGCCCTCGTTCAAAAATGGGGCGACGCCGACGAAGAGGCGTCCAAGCGCGGCGAAACTATTTACCTCCCCGAAAAGCGCATACACATGTTCCCGCCGGATTTCATAAAGGAAAGGCTCTCGCTCGTGGAGAACACCGAGCGTCTCTCGCTCTCGCTCATGGTGAGCGTAGACCAGGCCTTGAGCGTAAAGGGGACTGAATTCGTGGCGTCCATAATCAGGGTCAGGCGCAACATGACGTATAAGGAAGGGACGGAATACTTCCTGAACGACCCTGTGGGGATGAGGATGAGAGAATTCGCGCTCAGGCTGAGGAGCTCACGCCTCGAAGCCGGGGCGCTCATCGTCCAGCTTCCACAATTAAAAGTGAGGACGGGGGAGGGCGGGGCCATCTCTATCGAGAAGAACCCTATGAATTCCGAGGCCCACGTAGTCGTCGCCGAGATGATGATCCTGATGAACAGGACGGCCGGGAAATTCCTCAAGGACAGGCGCATACCGGCGATCTACAGGTCCCAGCCCGAACCCGTAGCCGAAGACGCGCACGGGCTCGACGATACGAACCCTCTCTATCCGCTCCAGATCGTAAAGTTTCTAAGGGCCCCCCGCATCGGGCTCGGCCCCGACGTCCACAAGTCGCTCGGCATAGACGTCTACACGCAGGTCACCTCTCCCATCCGCCGCTACACCGACCTCGTCATGCAGCGCCAGATATTATCCGAGCTCGTGGAGGGCGAGCCGATGTACACCGAGGACGAGCTCGAAAACCTCTATCCGATGATCGAGGTCGGAATACGCGACAAGAAGACGATCGAGAGGAACCGCGAAAGGTACTGGCTCTACAAGCACCTGAAGTCGCTCGAAGGGACGGCGATAAACGGCATAATCAGTTCGACGTCCGGAAGGAGGATAGGGGTCTATCTGCCTGACTACCTCTTCGAGACGACAGTAAGCAACGGGCCTGAAACCCCTGTCACAGAGGGCGACCAAGTGCGTCTACTTGTGACGAAAGTCGACCCGCTGAGGCGTATTTTGACCCTGTCGTTGACGTAACAGGACGTCCGGCCCCGCAACTCAATAAATTCCCGGCAACCAAGACGCTGCTCTATCAGCCCACCAAATATTAAAGCTCAATCTTAAGTATATATTATTTCTGTAATAGCAGTATAATAAATACCAATATTTAAAGGTTGTCCTATGTCAGATTCGAAGCCTATTCCGGACTGTTTTTCAGGGCTTCAAGTATTTCCTCAAGGCTCGTATATTTGAGCCTCGGCCTCCCGGCGGCCTTTCCTCGCTCGACTTCCAGCACGTCCAGCCTGAGCCAGTCTTCGTATGTAATAAAATCGGGCTGAGCCTTCCTGACAAACGCTTCGAGGCTCTCCCTGTCGGGGCTTTCCGGCTTAAGGAGCTTCCCCGAAGCTATATCCTCGACAATGCACTCCACGGTCTCGCCCGAATCCTGCTTGTTGGTCCCTATGACGCCCGACGGCCCGCGCTTGATCCATCCCGTGGCGTAGAGCCCGCTTACGTGCCCACCCGTCCCCGGGTCGGTGACGCGCCCCTTCTCGTTGTGTATCACTCCCCACTTCTCGTGGAACGGCACCTCGGGAAGCGGCACTCCGAGATACCCTATCGAGCGGAAGACGATCCCGGCCTCGAGCTCTTCGTACTCGTCCGTGGCGCGGGAGCGTATCTCCCCCTTTTCGTCCCTGTAAAGCTCGTTCCTGACGAGCCTTACGCCCCTGACCCTGCCGTTCTCGTCGCCCAATATCTCCACCGGGGAGACGAGGAACCTTATGTGAAGCTGCCTTTCCTTCACGTGCCCGGCAGGGTCGCAGAACGACTTCAGTATCTCTATCTTGTTTATGGTGGACTGGTCCTTCGACGTTTCGAGCTCGGCCTTCGTCTCGTCGTCGAGCTCGACCTCGTGCGGGAGCGTCACCGCGTGGGCGGCCATCATCTTCCCGAGCTCCCTGACCTCGGGGTTCGTAAATGCGGCCTGCATAGGGCCCCTCCTGCCGAGGAGATAAACCTCCCTGATCTCGCTTTCTTCGAGCGCCTCCAGGGCGTAATCCGCTATGTCCGTTTCCCTTAGCTCCTCGTCCGTCCGGCACAGTATGCGCGCGACGTCTATCGCGACGTTCCCTACGCCCACGACGACGGCCCTTTTCACGGAAAGGTCGAAATCGAGGTCCCTGTAATCCGGGTGCCCGTTGTACCAGGCGACGAACTCCGTCGCCGTGTGGCTGCCCTTGAGGTCCTCGCCCGGTATGCCGAGCTTCCTGTCCGTCTGCGCGCCGGTGGCGAAGACGATAACGTGGTAAAAGCGCTTCAAATCCGAAAGGTGGATGTGCTTTCCGAACTCGACGTTCCCGTAGAACCTGACCTTCGGGTTCGCCGCGATCTTGTCGTAAATCTTCGTCACGGATTTTATCTTCTGATGGTCCGGCGCGACGCCCGATCTCACGAGCCCGTGGGGCGTCGGCAGCCTGTCGAATATGTCTACCTCGAAGTCGTGCTCCGTGCGTTTCAGCAAATGCTCGGCCGCGTAAAAACCGGCCGGTCCCGAGCCGATAATGGCGACTCTTATAGTATCGTTCATCTTCAATGCTCCGTTGGGTTAAATAGTTTTCTTCCTGTCGGTACGCATAAAAAGAGCTTCAGTCCGGAAATGGAAATTCCCGCGGGGCCACGGGATTCTGAAAATTTCTTCGACTAGTTATGCATAGTTCTTTTTACCGAGTATTATAATTTAATGGAATAAATATACCAAAAATCCGGGCGGAGGGGTTAATGCCGGCCACGCCGCAGCCGCCGCGATTATTTATACCATAACGAGCCCGGTTTTCCGGGCGTGATGCGCGCCCGAAGACAGCCTTTCACGGCCGTCCCCTTCGGAAGCGCATTCGACAAAGCAGGCAAAGAGAAGCATCCGGGTTCCCGGAGCCAGTCAGTACCGGTAAAGAAATAATGCACGCCAAAAACCGGCCAGGCACATCCGCTAAGAAAACCATAGACAGGGCGGATTTCCATCTAAAAATCGTTCAGGAGATAAGCGACCTCGTCAACACATCGACGGGGCTCAACATCATCCTCAAAAAGGTCGTAAACAAGATCGCCGTCTCGCTCAGGCTGGACGTCGTCTCGGTCTACTTGTGGGACTCCGAAAGGAAGATGCTCGTACTGCGCTCGACCAAGGGCCTCAACATCGACCCTCTCCGGAACCCGATAACCCTGAGCCCCGAGGAAGGGCTCACGGGCCTTGTCTACGAGACGTCGAGGCCCATAACCGTGATGCCGGCATCCGAGCACCCGCGCTACAGGTACTTCCCCGAAATAGGCGAGGAAGAGTACGAAAGCTACATCGGCGTACCGATACTCCTCCAGAACCGCTGCATAGGGGTCCTCGTCGGCCAGACGAAGGAAAAGCGCCTTATCAATCCGGCCGAGGAAACCCTGTTCCAGATAATCGCGTCTAGGCTCGCCGGGCTTCTCGAAGTCGCCGACAGGCTGGAGCGGCTCAAGACCCCCTCCATCGTAAAGCACGAGACGAGGACGTACCAGGGCAAGGGCGTCTCGAACGGCGTCGCCATAGGCAACGTCTTCATCTTCCGCGGCCTTTTCCAGCAGGTAAACACCGAAAAGCTGACGCCGTCCTCGCCAAAGGTCGAAAAGAAGAGGCTCGAGAAGGCGTTTCAGGACGTCGAGCTCGACCTCAAGAGCCTCATAGAAACGCTCGACTCGAAGTCCGTGCTCTCAAGCGAAGAGATAGACATCTTTCGGGCGCACCTGCTGATACTGCGGGGCTCGACGCTGAGAAAGGCCGTCATCGGGAAGCTCGACGCCGACGGCATGGCGGCGGAGCTCGCCGTGATCGAGGGGATAGAGGCTATAGCGCAGCAGTTCGAATCCATGAGCGACAGGTATCTTCGCGAAAAGGCGCAGGACTTCCGCGACATCGGCGAGAGGCTCCTCCACGAGCTCATAAAGCACAACACCGGGAGCAAGGCCGCCGCGGAGCCCAAAGAGGGCTCGATACTCGTAGCCTACGAAATCGGCCCGTCGTTCATTTCGATGCTCCTTAAGAACAAAGTCTCGGCCGTCGTAATCGAAAAGGGCGGCGAAACCTCGCACGCCATAATAATCGCGAAATCCCTCGGCATCCCCGCCGTCGTCGGGGTGGACAACATAAGCAGGCTCCTCCGCTCCGGCGAAAAGGCGATCGTGGACGGCAAGACGGGATTCATCTTCTCGAACCCCGACGAAAGCCTCATCGCCGAATATCAGAACACGTACTCACGGCTCATCAAGGTAAAAGAAGAGATCGAGCAGGCGGCGATGGAAGTATCCGACGGCTCGGGCCTCGGCATCAGGATATCGGTAAACATCGGCTTTCCCATAGACGTTCAGCTCGCAAAGCAGTACGGCATACGCGACGTCGGCCTTTTCAGGACGGAGTTCGCCTTCAGCCAATACGCGAAATGGCCGGGCGTCCGCCAGCAGGCGCGCATCTATAAGAACATCGCCGACAGCTTCGAGGGTTACGTTACTATCCGCACGCTCGACATAGGGGCCGACAAGCTGC
This sequence comes from Thermodesulfobacteriota bacterium, assembly GCA_035325995.1. Taxonomy (NCBI): domain Bacteria; kingdom Pseudomonadati; phylum Thermodesulfobacteriota; species Thermodesulfobacteriota bacterium. The sequence continues at coordinate 113,855 of DAOKYU010000009.1, forward strand.
TCCCTTATTTCGAATTCCCGAGGGAAGACAACCCGCTCCTCGGCCTGCGCGCCATACGGTTCTCGATGGAATACCTCGAGCTCTTCAAGGACCAGCTCCGGGCGATTCTCCTCGCTTCGAAGAAGGGCTGCAAGTTCAGGATACTCCTCCCGATGATAACGAACCTATGGGAGGTCGAAACGGCGAGGGACATAATCGACGACCTCGTAAAGGAAGTGGGCGTCCCCGAGGCCGATGTCCCGCCGCTCGGGATAATGATGGAAGTCCCGGCGATCCTGTACCAGCTCGACGACTACAAGAGCATCATAGACTTCGTCTCCATCGGCACGAACGACCTCATTCAGTACATACTCGCCGTGGACAGGAACTCGAACGTCGTCGGGCACCTCTACTCGGGCTTTCATCCGGCCGTCCTCCGTGTGCTCGACGACATCTACTACAAAACGAGGCTATCCGGGATGGACGTCTCCGTATGCGGCGAGCTCGCGGGTACGCCGTCCGGCGCGCTCGGCCTCATGGCCCTCGGGTTCAAGCAGCTGAGCGTCTCGCCGTCGAATCTCCCCTACGTAAGATTCCTCAGCGGCAAGGTGGACAGGCTGCTTCTCAGCTCTGTAAGGAGAGACATCCTCAACCTCAAGAAAAACAGCGAAATCGAGCGCTATCTCATCGAGACGCTCGAGTCGATCCACCCCGCTTTGATAGAGATCGAATAGCCGATTCGCCGTCCTCACTTCCAATTTCCCCGTGCTGGTGTAACTTTTACTCCCTGTCCATGAAGCCCCGCAAGATACACGTAATCCTTTTTCTGCTGACGGTCGTGACGACGTTCCTCACGGGATACGGCACGTGGGGGAGCTACCTGAGCGCCGCGCTCTTCTCCGGGGGGCTGCTTTTTATACTCGGCTCCCACGAAATGGGGCACTATTTTTACGGCAGAAAATACGGCATAGACATCACGCCGCCGTACTTCATACCCGCGCCGCCCTATATCTCTCCCATCGGCACATTCGGCGCATTCATAAAAATAAAGTCTCCCATATACTCCAAGAAAGCACTTTTCGACATAGGCATCGCGGGGCCTCTCGCGGGTATAGTCGCCACTATACCCATAACGATAATCGGCATATCGCTTTCGACATTCGTCGACTCCGGGACGTTTAACGGAAACGGCGGCTATATGCTCGGCACGCCGCTTATATTCGGATTCATCTCCGAAATCTTCCTCGGCTCTCCGCCCGAGGGGCAGACGATACTCCTCCATCCCCTGGCATTCGCCGGGTGGGTGGGGCTGTTCGTGACGGCGCTCAACCTTATCCCGAGCGGGCAGCTCGACGGCGGGCACATAGTGTACGCCCTCTTCTCGAAGGGGTTTCACCGCATGGTCTCGGCGCTTATGATCGCCGTCCTGTTCGTGTTCGGCGTGGGGACGGCGCCGCTCCTCCTCCTTGCCGAAAAATACGGCGGCCCAGGGCTCGCGCCCTACCTCGCCAACGTGCCCGTCTTCGAGGGCTGGCCCGGGTGGGTTCTCTGGGCGGCGCTCCTTACCCTCATGGGGACGAAGCACCCTCCGACGTACTACGAGGACGGCGGCCTCGGGGCCGTGAGAACGGCGCTCGGCGTGTTGTCGCTTCTCATATTCGTCGGGAGCATTTCCCCCGTTCCCATAGCGCTGGCATACTAGGGCCGGGCCCCCGGTCACTCATAAAGAGCCATGCGAGGCCGCATTCGGGGACCTCTATATAGCCCTTTGTCGAAATTTTGCGGAATATTGAAAATCTCCGGAGTTAGGGTAAGTTTACTTGTCCGCGACCGCCGTCCGTTCCGGATTGTGCTCCATTATTTAGCTTTACACAACTAGGACAATAAAAAGGAAAACAGCTAACAGGAGGATTTACAGTGGCACAAAAAGATACCTTAACCATAACCGATAACCGGACTGGTAAATCGTACGAGATACCTATAGAGCACGATACTATTCGGGCAGCCGACCTCAAGCAGATAAAGGTCAACCCGGACGATTTCGGGATGATGAGCTACGATCCCGCATTCGGAAACACAGCCGCCTGTATAAGCCGAGTCACCTACATCGACGGCGACAAGGGCGAGCTCATCTACAGGGGCTACCCCATAGAAGTCCTGGCGGAAAAGAGCAATTATCTCGAAGTTGCCTATCTACTCCTGAACGGCGAGCTTCCGACGAAGGCCCAGTACGACCAGTGGGTCCACGACATAACGCACCACACCATAGTTCACGAAAATATAAAGAGGTTCATGGACGGCTTCCGTTACGACGCGCATCCGATGGGAATGCTCCTCGGCACTGTCGGCGCGCTTTCCACCTTCTACCCCGAAGCCAAGGATATATTCAATAAAGAAATAAGGGACATCCAAGTCCACAGGCTCATCGCCAAGATGCCGACGATGGCTGCTTTCGCCTACCGCCACGCCATGGGCATGCCGTACGTTTATCCCGACAACGACCTTTCCTACGCCGGAAACTTCCTCAACATGATGTTCAAGATGACCGAGCTCAAGTACGTGCCGGACCCTGTTATCGAAAAGGCGGTGGACATTCTCTTCATCCTCCACGCCGACCACGAGCAGAACTGTAGCGCGAGCGCGATGCGTAACGTCGGCAGCTCGCTCCCGGATCCGTACTCGGCGACGGCCGCGGCTATCGCGGCGCTCTACGGCCCGCTCCACGGCGGCGCCAACGAGGGCGTTCTCCAGATGCTGAAGGAAATCGGCTCCGTCGACAAGATCCCCGAATACATCAAGCGCGCCAAGGCCGGCGAGTTCAGGCTCATGGGCTTCGGGCACCGCGTCTACAAATCCTACGACCCGAGGGCGAAGATAATCAAGGAGGCCGCCTACGAAGTGTTCGAGGCCAAGGGCAAGAACCCGCTCCTCGACATCGCTCTCGAGCTCGAGCGCATAGCCCTCGAAGACGATTACTTCGTACAGCGTAAGCTCTACCCGAACGTAGACTTCTACTCCGGACTCATCTACCAGAGCCTCGGAATCCCGGTCGAGATGTTCACGGTCATGTTCGCCATAGCGCGTACGTCCGGATGGCTCGCCCAGTGGATAGAGCTTCTCGAAGACCCCGAAAGAAGGATCGCCCGCCCGAGGCAGATTTATCTCGGCGAGAGAGACAAGCAGTATGTACCGATAGAAAAGAGAGGTTAACGCGGCGAGGGCATGGCCCGGGGGCGCAGCCTACGTGCTGGAAAAATGCTTCCCGATCATGCTGGTGTGATAATAATTGATCATGTGTTCGAGGGAGGCGATAAAGATCCTTATCGCCTCCTTTTTTATTTCGTCACTCTTTAAAAACTCTTCCCTTTCAGCGTCGGACGGCAGTTTCGCGATTATACCTTTGATCGCATCGGTGAATGACCCGGCAAGGTCCTTTCCGTCCTGCTTCAGTATGGCTTCGATGAAACCCTCGTCCTGGAGGTCGTATTTCCTTGAAACTATCTCCGCCCTCAGCTCGCCCGACAGGGCAGGGGACCCCAGCCCCGGAATACCTTCGAGAGCGCCTTCGAAAACCTGGACAAGTTCGTCTACGTACGTCATGGATTGAAATATAACCTGAGAAGGAAGGGAGGACAATGCGCGGCGGGCCACGCCCGCAGGAATCCGGCGTAGCGGGAACGATTCTATCTCCACCTATAGCGCGTCTTGCATATTATCACCACTCATTTGAGAACAGTTCAGAATGGGAATGTGGCAATACTTCTATTCTGTCATTCCCAACGATCCCGAGCGAGGAAGCACCCCATTTCTGTCATTCCCAACAATTTCGAGCAAGTGAGGAATTGGACGCCGTTCCCTTATTGCACAAGCGGCTATCCAGTACTGCTCAGCCCTTGCATTCTTTAGTATCAAGGCCTGTATCGGGAATCCATGTTTTTAATCAGTTATCCTGCTTGCCTGGCATCTTGTCCGGAGCAGCCTGAGCGAAGCCTGGAACTCGATTCAGTCCCTCATTCTTTAATGTCGAGAAACACACTACGTGTGTTTGCTACTCTTGGTCAAGCAAAAGTAGAAATTCTTTGTTCTTGTTTTTCTGTTAATGCAAAGACTTTTAGAGACAATATCCTGAAACGAGTTCAGGATGACTGCAAAAAAGGATAGAAACTGGATTCCCGATCAAAACGCTCGGGAATGACACACACATATGTGTGTTTCTCGACGTAGCGCCGAAGTTGCTGAAGCCACCTGAAGCGCGGCTGGTGATAACGGCAATGCGCCGCTACTTCGGTATCCAGCGGGCGTGGCCCGCTCAAATCTAATCCCTCCCCGCCTTCTCCATCCTCGCCTTACCCTCGATGCTCCGCATCATCCGGATCGCGTACTTCCTGTTCTCTTTCCAGTCGGGGTAGAAGGACGGCTTCTTATCCTCGACGAGCAGTGTAAACTGCTCCATCGCCATGTCGAACTTCTTCTGCTTTATGTAATTCGCCGCCAGGTACAGCCGCGCCGACGACAGGTGCGGGTCCACGCCGAGCGAGCGCTTCAGGTATATCTCGGATATGTGGAGGTCGCCGCCTAAAAGCCCCGGCAGGTAATAGTAGAGCGCGCCGTTCATGGCGAGCCCCTCGGGGTGGTTCGGGTCGAGCCTGAGTATCGTTTCGAGCTCGCGCCTCACCTCGGGCAGCATGAAGAGCGAATTGAAGAGCCCCTTGGTGTCCCCGAGCGAGGCAAGGTTCGCGGCGTAGAAGAAATGCGCGTCGGGGTTGTCGGGCTCCAGCTTTACGGCTCTCTCCCCCTCCTTCATGCCGTTCTCGAACGCCCGTATAAGCTCGTCCTTCGTATCGGCCTCTATGTATCCGTACGTAAGCCACGCGCGGGAGAGGAACAGTATGGCTTCCACGTTATCCGGATCGGCCCCCGAAACTCTCTCCGCGATTTTTATGGACTCCATTATATTCCCGGGCTTCTTGTCATAATCCGAAAGAAGGCTCCAGGCTTTGTCGAGCCCGGGGGGCGACGAGGCTTCCGCGCCTGACGGCGGTGCGGTATAGGGGTCGTCCGCGTACGAATACGTAAAGGGAAGGGCGGCCGAAATGAGTATCAGCATAACGCCCGTTTTAAAAGCCGTCATACTGAAATAGTGTAGCCCACGCTTTAGTCCAAACCAAAGGCTCCGATGTCTTCTATGACCGCGTGAAGAAGGTTTATCGTATGCGCGATGTCCGTCTTGTAGGCAAGGCAGCTCGGGCTGTGGAGGTAGCGGACGGGCACCGAAACCGACGCCGCGCGCGTGCCCTTGCCCGAAACCTGCATGGCCGTCGCGTTCGTGCTCCCGGCCTTTTTGACGGTTATCTGGTAGGGGATGTCGTTCTTCCGCGCCGTATCCATTATAAAATCGCTGAACGGCCTGTGCGCCACGAGGAACCTGTCCGAGAGCCTCACCTCGGGGCCCTTGCCGCAATTGGCGAGCGTCTTGTGCTCGGAGACGCCGGGCACGTCCATGGCCACCGTCCCTTCGAGTGCTATGGCGAAATCGGGCTCGACAGCGGGGGTTATGATATGCGCGCCCCTGAGGCCGACCTCTTCCTGCACCGTCGCCGTAAGAAAAAGGTCGCACGTCTGGACAGGGTTTTTCCTCATGGCCTCTATCATGACGAAGAGCCCGACCCTGTCGTCTATGGCCTTCGAGATGAACGCCTCTTCCGTCTCCTCGAACGGATAGTAGAACGATGCCACGTCGCCCACGCCGACGAGCTCCTTCGCCTTCTCGGCCGAAAGCCCGAGGTCTACGACGCAGTCCTCTATCTCGGGGACTTCCTTGTTGTTAGTGTTACGGCTGATGTGGGGCGGTATGGCGGCCACGGTTCCGACGAGCGGCTTTTTGCCCCAGACGAGTATCCGCTGCCCGTAAAATACCCTCGGGTCCATGCCGCCGAGGGATATGACGCGCAAAAATCCGCGGCTGTCGATGTGGCTTACCATGAAGCCGACCTCGTCCATGTGCGCATCGACGACGAGCCTCGGTCCGTCGCCCGGCACGTGGGCGATGACGTTTCCCATCGCGTCTTCGGTTATCTCGTCCGTAAATTCCGAAAAGAGTCTTTTGATTATTTCCCTTACGGGGCCTTCGTGGCCGGGAAGGCCTGTGGCCTCGCAGAGCTCTATGAGGAGTTGAGTGTTCATCGGGAAATTGATTATAACCAAAGGCGTGCGGATTTCCAGCCCGGCGCCGGCCCCGCGGGCCGGACAGCGCTACAGGCTTAACGGAAAATTCACGCCGTATTAACCGCTCATTTACCGGGCCCCGGCATTCTCTCCGGAACGTTACGACAACCCAGAGGAGGAAAAAATAGTGAGGACAAACTTCAGACACAATCTGCTAACCTGCCTGGCGCTCCTGGCCCTGGCGGTCTTTCCGGCTACTGCAAAAGCGGGGCTCGATCTCACGGCCATAGGCACATACGAGACAGGCGTTTTCGACGGTGGGGCGTCGGAGATAGTGGCCTTCGACCCCGAAACAAAGAGACTCTTCGTGATCAACGCGACGGACGCGGTCGTAGACGTGCTCGACGTCTCGGACCCCTCTAGCCCTGTGAAGATATTCACGATAGACGTAACGCACGACATAGGCCCGAGCTCCGGGGTCAACAGCGTGGACGTAAAGAACGGCCTCGTGGCGGTAGCGGCGGAAAACGCCGACCGCACACTTCCGGGCTACGTCGTCTTCTATAACACTTCAGGCGAGTACATTACACATGTCGGCGTCGGCGTCCTCCCCGACTCTGTAAGGTTCTCGCCCGACGGCCTGACGCTGGTCACGGCGGACGAAGGCGAGCCCGTCGAGGACGACGAGGGCAACCTCGCGGCCAACCCGCCGGGCTCGATAAGCGTGATAAACATCTCGAACGGCGTACAGTCGGCCGTCGTCACGACGCTCGGATTCGAGGCGTTCGACGGCAGAGAGGCCGAGTTCACGAACAAGGGGCTCAGGCTCGAGCCGGCCGTCCCGATGTCGCTCGAGCTCGAGCCGGAATACCCGGCCATATCCCCCGACGGCGCGCTCGCATATGTAACGATACAGGAGGCGAACGCCTTCGCCGTAGTGGACCTCGTAAACCCGGCGATAATCGACCTCCTTCCGCTCGGGTTCAAGGACCATTCCACGGGTGCGCCATCGCTGCAAATGTTCCCGTTCAAAAAGTTTCCCAAGCTCGGCAAGGATGCGAACGGCGTCAAGATCAAGCTGGGCGGCTTCTCGGGCCTCTGGTACGAAGGCCCCGTAAAGAACAAGGGCAGGATGCGGTTCCTGACGGTCGGCGACAGGGGGCCCAACGGCTCGGACGTCGTGGACGGCTCGCGGACGTTTAATCTCCCGGATTACCAGGCGAGGATAGTGACCTTCGAGGTCAATCCCGAAAAGAAAAAACAAGCCGAAATAATGAAAGGAAAGACGATATATCTCACGCGCGAGGACGGCGAGACGCCCATAACCGGGCTTCCGAATATACCCGGTCACGACGAGATACCGGTCGATGCCGCGGGCAGCCCCGTCGGTTACGACGCCCTGGGTGCCGACCTCGAAGGCATCGTGAGAGACCCGGCCGACAGCTCCTTCTGGATGGTCGACGAATACAGGCCCGCAATATATCACTTCTCCCCTGAAGGGAGGCTCATAGTCAGGCTCGTACCTGAAAATACGCACCTCCTCGGCGACCCGGCCCTGAAAGAGGCCGAGCTCGGCCCGGACGCGAATTCCCTCGGATTTTACGGTGAGGAAACCCTCCCGGAGGTCTACAGCCGGAGGATGTCCAACCGCGGCTTCGAAGGCGTTGCGCTCGACCCCGGAAAGAGGCTCCTCTATGCCTTCATACAATCCCCGATGGAAAACCCGGACAAGTCGACGCGGAGCTCGCTCCTCCTGAGAATACTGGCGGTTGACGTGAACGAATCGTCCCCGACGTATCTCACGCCGGTCGCCGAGTACGTCTACGCGCTCGAAAGGCCCGTGCTCACACCGAGCGACGTCGATAAAATCGGCGACGCCGTATTCGTCGGAGACGACAGGTTCTTCGTCGTCGAAAGAGACAGCTCCTTCGAAAGCGACGGAAACAAGTACGTCTTCGAAATAGACCTCGCGGGGGCGACCGACATCAGGAATCTCCCCATAGCCGGCGAAACGGTCGCAGGGACACTGGAGCAGCAGACACCGGACACGCTCGCCGAGCTCGGCATAAAGCCCGTCTTCAAGAGAAAGGTGCTCAATCTCCCATCGATCGGGTACACGCCGAGCGACAAGGCGGAAGGAATAGCCATCCTCCCCGACGGCAGGATAGCGGTTATAAACGACAACGACTTCGGCATCGAGGCGGCCGAGGGGCTCGAGCCGGTTCTCGGGCTGATTTCCCTCGGAACCGACTACGGGCTCGACGCCTCGGACGAGGACGGCGGTATAAATATACTGAGCCGTCCCGTGCTCGGAATGTTCCAGCCCGATACGATAACCCCTTACGAATTCGAGGGGAAAACCTATTATGTCACCGCCAACGAGGGCGACACGAGGGACTTCGATTTCTTCTCCGAGGAGGAAAGGGTGGAAGACCTCATACTCGACCCGTTCGTCTTCCCGGACGCCTCGGACCTCCTGCTCGAAGAGAACCTCGGCAGGCTTAAGACGACGAATATCATGGGCGACATCGACGGGGACGGAGACAACGACAGGATATTCACATTCGGCGCGAGGTCGTTCTCGATATGGGACTCGTACGGGAACCTCGTCTACGACAGCGGCGGCGACTTCGAGAGGATAACGGCCGAGTTTCTGCCCAACGACTTTAACAGCGACAACGCCGAAAACGATTCCTTCGATTCGAGGTCGGACGACAAGGGCCCCGAGCCGGAAGCCATGGAAATCGACAGGATCGGAGACAGGGTGTTCGCCTTTATAGGGCTCGAAAGGATAAGCGGCGTCATGGTGTACGACGTGACTGATCCGTTCGCCCCGTTCTTCGTGAGCTACGTCAACAACAGGGACTTTTCGGTCGATACGACGGATCCCGCCGCGGGGGACATAGGCCCCGAGTGCATAAAGTTCGTCCCGGCGGAAGAGAGCCCGAACGGAGCGCCCATACTCATAGTAGGCAACGAAATAAGCGGCACGACCACGATTTACAGCATAGACGAAAAAGACTGAAAACGGCACCCATTACCATATCTCTTCTCATCCTTTGGTGCCCCCTCCTTCACGGGAGGGGGCATTTTTTACGTGTCCGGCAATCGACATCGGCCTGTTCCGGGATGCCGGTTATGTATCTTTCGAGATTCGCCTCAGCAGCTCGGTCACCAAGGGCTTGTCCGATCCTTTTAGACACGCCTCGCAGTAGCATTTTTCCGCGCCGCATTCCGGCGGCTCGGGGGCATCGACGTCGAAGCACCAGCACCAGTTTTCACCGGCCTCTATTTCGCACCTGAAATCCTTACCGCACCCCGGACACTTAGCCATCGTCAGATCCCATGCACGTTCATTTCGTGAACCTTTGCCTCAGGCTCCGCGCGGCTTTGACCATATTCCCAAGCGCGGCTTTCGTCTCGGGCTCGCTCCTCGTTTTGAGGCCGCAGTCCGGATTCACCCAGAGGTTCTCTTTCGGTATGTACTCGGACGCCTTCGTAATGAAGTCCTCTATCTGCCCGACCTCCGGGATGAGCGGCGAGTGGATGTCGTAAACGCCCGGCCCGATTTCGTTCGGGTATTCAAAATCCCTGAAGGCGTCGAGGAGCTCCATCCGGGAGCGCGACGTCTCTATCGATATGACGTCCGCGTCGAGCCTGGAAATGCTCTCGATGATGTCGTTAAACTCGGAATAGCACATGTGGGTGTGTATCTGCGTCTCGTCCTTCTCCGCACCCGATGCGATGTGGAAGACTTCGACCGCCCAGGAGAGGTACTCGTCCCAGTCCTCTTTCCTGATCGGGAGGCCTTCCCTCAGGGCGGGCTCGTCTATCTGTATGATCCTTATGCCCGCGCGCTCGAGGTCGCGGACTTCTTCACGGAGGGCGAAGGCGATCTGCCGGGCTACCCCGGAGCGGGGTATATCCTCGCGTCGGAAGCTCCACTGGAGGATGGTGACCGGCCCCGTGAGCATGCCCTTGACGGGTTTGTCTGTCAGGGACGCCGCGTACTTAATTACCTCGACCGTCATGGGCGAGGGACGCGAGACGTCGCCGTATATTATAGGGGGCTTTACGTACCGGCTCCCGTAGCTCTGCACCCATCCGCCGAGAGTAACGGCGAACCCGTTCAGCATCTCGCCGAAGAATTCGACCATGTCGTTCCTCTCGAACTCGCCGTGAACGAGCACGTCGAGGCCGAGCTCTTCCTGGAGGGTTATAACCTCGCGAATCCGGGCGCGGATGTACTCGTCGTACTCGTCGGCCGTCATCTCGCCGCGCCTGAATTCGAGCCTACGGCTCCTGACCTCGGACGTCTGGGGGAACGAGCCGATGGTAGTCGTCGGGAAGAGGGGCAGACCGAACGCCTCGCGCTGCTTTTTCTGCCGGACGGGGAAGGGGCTCCTTCCCCCGCTGCCGGCCGGGTATTCCGCCACGACTCTCTTGACGGCAGGATCGTTTATGAGCGGATTCTCGCTCCATTCCCGGAGGAGCGCCTCGTTCTTCCCGAGCGCGTCCTCGAAACCCTTGCCATCTGTCACGGAAGAGAGCGTGACCACCTCGTCCAGCTTTTCCTCGGCGAAGGCGAGCATGCTTCTGACGTCTGCCGGCAGCGCCGTCTCGTTCCTGAGCGAGATCGGGACGTGGAGAAGCGAGCAGGACGGCGCTATCATGACCCTTTCCTCGCCGAGCGCGGATACGAACTTCCCGATTATGTCGGACGAACGGGAGAGGTCGTTTACCCATATGCCCCGGCCGTTGACGAGGCCGAGGGATATGTGCGCGTCTTTCGGGAACGAGCCGAGTATCGCCGGGATGTCTCTCTCACCACGCAGCAGGTCAAAGTGGAACCCGGCAACGGGTAGTCCAAGGGCAGTCCCGAGGTTGCCGCCGAGGTATCCGAAATAGAAGGTGAGCATGATTTTCAGCCCGGGTACTCCGCGGGCGAAGGCGGCGTAGGCAGTTTTGAAGGCTTCGAGCTCGCCAGGGCCGAGGTCCGTCACCATCACCGGCTCGTCCATCTGCACCCATTCAGCGCCGGCAGAGGCAAGGTCCTTAAGCACCTCAATATAGACGGGCAATAAACCGCCGAGGAGGGAGAGCGGCGAGAAACCGGCGTCGCGCGATTTTCCGAGGAGAAGGAACGAGACCGGGCCGACGAGTACGGGCTTGGTCTTTATTCCGAGCGTCTTCGCTTCCCTGAATTCGTCCACGGGCTTGTTCGTCGAGCGCTTGAAGCCCTGCCCGGGGCGTAGCTCGGGGACGATGTAGTGGTAGTTGGTGTCGAACCATTTCGTCATCTCCATCGCCTGTGCGGCGGGGCCGCTTTCGCCCGCCTCCTTTTCCTGAACGCCCCTCGCCATTCTGAAGTAGAGGTCGAGGTCCACGTCACCCCCGCGCCAACCGAACCGCCCGGGCACCGCCCCGACCATTGCGGCCGTGTCGAGCACCTGGTCGTAGAAGCTGAAGTCGTTGGAGGGGATGAGGTCTATCCCGGCCTCGGCCTGGAGGGCCCAGTTCTCCTTCCTGATTTCGGCCGCCGTCCTCCGCAGCGCCGGGAGGTCTATGTCACCCTTCCAGTAGGATTCCGTCGCCCGCTTGAGCTCCCTTTGATGGCCTATCCTCGGGAAGCCGAGATTGTTCGTAGTCAGTTTCTTCATGTACGTCTTCTCCTTCTAATATGCTATATATGTTATATATACCTTTGCATGTAGAGCCGGTACTCACACGCCAGTGCTATTCTCAAATACACATACAGTCCGCGCGTCAAATGAATCAAATCTTCACCCTCACTACGTCGTAAACACACTACGTGCGGATAGCATCCGCAGGCAACCGACGTAGCAGCTTTGCAGCATTAATCACCTGACGCGCGAACCATGCTACCAGTCACATAATCGACCACGTCGTAAAACCGCACACTACGTGTGCTCATCCCAGGAGAGCATGCCGCTCCTGTATTCCGTGACCCTCGTCTCGAAGAAGTTCTTCTCCTTCCTGAGGTCGATTATCTCGCTCATCCACGGGAAGGGGTTCTTCGCATCGTAGACCTTCCCGAGCCTTATCCGTTCGAGCCTCCTGTCTGCTATATACCTCACGTACTCGCCGACGAGGCCGGAATTGAGCCCGAGTATGCCCTCGGGGAGGCAGTCGCGCGTGTAGGTCATTTCAAGCTCGACCGCCTTCCTGACGTTATCCACGAGGAGGGCCTTGAATTCGTCCGTCCAGATGCCCGGGTTCTCGTCTGCTATCGTGTTTATGAGGTCGATACCGAAGGACAGATGAACAGATTCGTCCCGGAGTATGAACTGGAACTGCTCGCCGAGTCCCGTCATCTTGTTCTGCCTGAGGAGTGACAGTATCATCGCGAAGCCCGCGTAGAAGAAGATCCCTTCCATGATGACGTAGAACCCGACGAGGTCGTGAACGAAGCTCCGTATACTGTCCTCGCTGTCCGTGGTGAAGCCCGGGTCGAGGACGCTCTTCGTGAGCCTGACGACAAAATCGTCCTTCTCTTTAATGGCCGGATTGTTTATGTACATGTTGTAGACCTCGTCCGGGTCGAGCCCGAGCGTGTCGCAGCAGTATATGAAGGTATCCGTGTGAATGGCTTCCTCGAAGGCCTGGCGGAGAAGGTACTGCCTGCACTCGGGGTTCGTGATGTGGCGGTAGATCGAAAGCACGATGTTGTTGGCAGTGAGGCTCTCGGCCGTCGAGAAGAAGCCCAGGTTGTAGATTATCATCCGCCGCTCGCCCCCGGAAAGGGCGGACGAATCCCTCCACATCTCGACGTCCTTCTGCATGTTCACCTCGTCGGGGACCCAGTTGTTGGCGACGCCTACTTTATAGTATTCGCGGGCCCACTTGTACTTTATGGGGAGTATCTTGTTCGGGTCGGTTACGGAGCAGTTTATTATGCGCTTGTGCCCACCGGCCCCGGCCGTCCCCCCGCCCGGCTTGCCGTGGTTTCCGTTGTTAATTTCGTAATTCTTTACTGACATGATTCGCATCCCTCCTCGAGATTGCACGCGTTTAGTGTTTCCTCCGCCTCGCGGGCCGCCCCGGCGGATATATGCCCCCCGGCTTCGATGGTGCTCTTTTCGACGCCCGACGCCCCGAGCGAGCGGAGGTAATAGGTCGTCTTGAGCCCGGATTTCCAGGCGCTTAGGTACGTCTCGGATATGCGCTCGCCGGATACCGTGTCGACGAAGATGTTCACGGACTGGCTCTGGTCTATCCATTTAGACCTGTACGCCGCGTGGAGTATCACCCACGACGGGTCTATCTCGAACGCGCCCCTGTACTTGTCCCTGAGCTCGCCGGGGAGCTCTTTTATTCCGACGATGCTGCCGTCGGTCTGCTTCAGCTTTTCGAGCATGGACCTGTCCCAGAGGCCGATTTCCCTGAGGTCGTCTATCAGGAATTGATTCACCATCGTGAACTCGCCGCTGAGGTTCGATTTAACGTAGAGGTTCTTGTATATCGGCTCGATGGACGGGTAGCAGCCCGCTATGTTGGCTATGGTCGCGGTGGGGGCGATGGCGATGCAGTTCGAGTTCCTCATGCCCTGGCACCTGACCTTGCTCTTGAGCCCGGCCCAGTCGAGACGGGAGCCCATCCCGATGGACGTAGGCACGCCGCGCTCCTCTTCGAGCATCTTCATCGTGTCGAGGGGGAAGAGCCCCCTGTCCCACTTCGAGCCTTTGTACGACGAATACTTCCCGCGCTCGGCGGCGAGGTCCGAGGAGGCCGATATGGCGTGCCACGAGACCGTTTCCATGACGAGGTCCGAGAATTTCACGGCCCCGTCGCTCGCGAAATCGAGGCCCGCCTGGTAGAGGGCGTCCTGGAACCCCATCACGCCGAGCCCTATGGGCCTGTGCGCGAGGTTCGAGCGGCGGGTTTCCCCGGTCGGGTAGAAGTTGAGATCGATCGAGTTGTCGAGCATGCGTACCGCCGTCCTTATCGTCCCCGAAAGGGCAGCCTCGTCGAGCGCCCCGTCCTTTATATGTAGGGAGAGGTTTACGGAGCCGAGGTTACAGACGGCGAACTCGTCGCAGGAGGTGTTGAGCGTTATCTCCGTGCAGAGGTTCGAGCTGTTGACGACGCCCTGGTGGTCCTGGGGCGAGCGTATGTTGCAGGGGTCCTTGAACGTGAGCCACGGGTGGCCGGTTTCGTAGAGCATCGTTATTATCTTCCGCCAGAGTTTCTGTGCCGGAACGCGCTTCGAGAGGCGTATCCCGCCCCTGTCCGCGGCGCGCTCGTATTCCTCGTAACGCCTTTCGAACGCCTTCCCGTAAAGGCCGTGGAGGTCGGGCGTCTCGTCCGGCGAAAAGAACGTCCAGTCGCCCTTGTCGATGACGCGCTTTATGAAAAGGTCGGGCACCCACGCGGCGATGTTGAGGTCGTGAGTCCGCCGGCGCTCGTCGCCCGTGTTCTTCCTGAGCTCGAGGAAGTCCTCGAAATCGTAGTGCCATACTTCGAGGTAGGCGCACGTCGCTCCCCGGCGCTTCCCGCTCCGGTTTATGGCCGAGGTGGTGGAGTCCAGAATCTTGAGGAACGGTATCACTCCCTGGCTGTTTACGTTCGTGCTCCGTATCATCGCCCCGGTGCCGCGAATGGCCGTCCAGTCTATGCCGATGCCGCCCGACCACTTGGCGAGCCGGGCGACGTCGCCCATCGTCTTGAATATGTTGTCGAGCTCGTCGGCGCAGGTGAGCAGGTAACACGAGCTCATCTGCGGATTCACGGTCCCCGAGTGGAAGAGTGTAGGGGTAGAGGGGACGTATCTCATGGCAGAGATCGTGTCGTAAAATTCTATCGCCTTTCCTTCCTTATCCTCTTCGTTAAGCGCCAGGCCCATGGCGACCCGCATCCAGAAGTACTGCGGCACTTCGAGTATGTTCTGATCGTAGTCCTTCATTAGGTAGCGGTCGTAGAGCGTCTGGAGGCCGAGGTACTTTAAGAGGCCGTCGCGGGACGGGTCGAGCGCGCGGGACATAGCGTCGAGGTCGTACCCTGCAAGCCCTTCGGAATAACGGCCCTGCGCAACCCCGGCGGCGACGCTCTTCCTGAACGTCTCGCGATAGGCCGCCTCGAAGCCGTCCTCGTATTCGTAGCGGCCTATGACGTCTTTATAAAGGTCGTTGAGAAGGACCCTCGCGGCGAGGTAGGAATACGTCAGGTCCGTCTCTATGCGCGAGCGGCACACCATCACGACCGCCTGGTTTATGTCCCTCGTCGTTATGCCGTCGTACATCAGTGACTTGGCCTCGTCTATGATCTCGTCCACCATTGCGGGCTCCTCGGCCCCGCTGCAGCACGACCGTATGAATCTTTCGATCTCGTGCGCGTCAAACGGCTTTACCGCGCCGCTCCTCTTGCGGACGCCGATGAGCCCCTTGTTTACCTTGTCTATCAGCTCGCGCTTCTTGTCGAGGCGCTTCTTTTTATGGTCCTCGCGGTAGAGGATGTACGCCGTCGCGACCCGGAGGTACCCGTGCCCGACTATGTTCCGCTCGACGAGGTCCTGTATGTTTTCGACGCCGGGCACCCTTTCGCCGAACTGCTTTTCGATCTCCTCCAGAACGTCGTCGGTTATGTTTCGAATCAGCTTTTCGTCCGGCTTGCCAAGGGTCGCGGCGAAAGCCTTCGAAATGGCGGCCTCGATGCGCACCCTGTCGAACTCGACGATACGCCCGTCCCTCTTTTTGATGAGATTGATATTGACCATAATCCCTCCTTGCTGCGCTTCTGGGTAGCGCGTTGAATTTCAGGTTCGGGGCGGCCGGCGATAAAATCAGCCGCGGGCAGGGGGAGCCGCGAAGAGAAGCCCGACAGAGATGTCCCCGTCGCGGGCTTCATCCGGTTCTGTGTGTGAATGTGGCGTGTAAACGGACACGAGGCTCTCCCTGCAAAACACTCTCACAGGGCTCCCCTCGCATGCGGAAATATCTAGGCGAGACTATTGTGTCCGTTACCATATCGCGAGTAACCGAACACGGGAAGATCTGGCTCATGCAGGAAATAAAACCCTGCAAACACAGTTGCGCGACAGCGCGGGATTCCAACCCGCTTCCTCCCTGTGGATTAATTTTAAGCTATCACAAAGACGGCGCTATATCAAGGCGGCGGTTCAGGAGCGATTTATTCCCACTTAGAAAAAAAGGCTAAGGGGAATTTGCAGTTGTACATTCTGAGCTACGATTTCGAGCAAGCGAAGCAGGCCACGCCTGCAGGAAATCGAAGTTGAAGCACAAGATGACGGGTTGAAAAACTGGATTCCCGATTAAGACATTCTGGAATGACAGATTTGGGGGCACTCCGGGGTAGCAGGCACGTCGCTGCCGCGATGTCTGATTCGTGCGCATGTGATGCGCCTATAATCCCCACGCCCCGCTTATGATTATGTTCGTCCCGCTCACGTAGGAGGCCTCGTCGGAGAGGAGGTACATGACCGCCGAGGCGGCGTCCTTCGTATGGCCGATGCGCCCGGCTGGGATCGTTCTCGTGACGTCTTCGAGGTCTTTCAGGATGTCGTTCCCCGAGTCGATGAATCCCGGGGATACGGCGTTTACGGTGATGCCGTCCCGGGCGAGAACGCGGGCCAGTGACCGGGTGAGCATGAGGACTCCCGCCTTGGCTATATAATAAGGGGTTATCTCGGTCCTGGCGCCGAGCCTGTCGGCCCCCGCAACGGAGAAGTTCACTATCCTGCCCCATTTACGCTCCTTCATTCCCGGCGCGACTGCGCGGCTCATATAGAAAACGTGATGGAGGTTGTCGTCGAACATCCCGCGCCAGCCCTCAGGCGTTTCTTCGAGGAGGCCGACTTTACGATAAGGCCCGGCGCAGTTTACGAGCGCGTCTATGCGCCCCCATTCGGCCTCGACTTTCCCGACGAGTCCCGAGGCGGCGTCCGGGTCGGAGACGTCGGCCTCGAAGCAGAGCCCCTTCACGCCGTGCGCTTCTATGGCCTTCACCGTTTCGAGCGCCTCGCCCCTGCTCGTCCTGTAGCATATCGCCACCGCCCAGCCCGCGCCGGCGAGCGCAAGGGCGGCGGCCCTTCCTATGCCTCTGGCTCCACCCGTGATTAACGCGACCCTGTCGGGCATGGACTTCCCTCCGTCACAGCTTTCCCATTATCATAGCCGGTACAGGCTTGCCGTCACAAATATCTTCGCACGGGAAGCGGCCTAGCCGGCGTTTACCGGCGGGCGGGAGTTATTGGCGGAGACCCGGCTTCCCCATTCGAGGAGCTCCTTGCTGCAGTCGTCCCTGTCGACGATTACCTCTATCAGGCTGAGCCCGTCGTGCGGCAGGGCTTTTTCGATGGCCGCGTCGAGGTCTCCCTCGGTCCTTACTTTCGCCGACCGGCCGTTCCCTTCGCCGGCGTTGAATACGTCGACGAGGCCCGCGTAGTCCCAGTTCTTGATGTTGTTGTAGGGGCCGTCGTGTATCTCGACCTCTATCGTGTAGCCGCCGTTGTTTACGAGGAATATTATCGGGGAGAGGCCGTACCGTATTATCGTCGAGACCTCCTGCGCCGTAAGCTGGAAGGAGCCGTCGCCGATGAACGCGACGACCCTTTTCGCGCCGCCGCTCCCGAGTGTGTAGCCGAGGGCCGCGCCGACGGACCAGCCTATGGAGCCGTACTGCATCTGAATCTCGTAACCGCAGCCGTCGGGAAGCCGCATCTTCATGGTGTTGAACCACGAGTCCCCCGTTTCGGCGATAACGGCCATATCCGGGGTAAGCATCTTTTCGACCCTCTCGAAGAGCCTCCGCGTGGTTATCGGCGCGGATTCACGGGTCGGATGCCCAGGGGCGAGCTCGAGCTTTATGCGCTCGTACGCGACGAGCGAGGCGTCGTTCGGCTCGACTTTCTTCGACAGCTCTTCGAGATAGTCGGCGAGGTCGATGCCGTCGTATATGGCGTCGGGGAGCTTTACGAATCCCGGCCCCGCGTGGATGAGCCTCGACGGGTTTATGAGCGCCGAGTATCCGGAGGTCGTGTAGTCGGTGAAAACGGCCCCCGCGAAGAGATATACGTTCGCGGATTCGACTATCTCCGCCGTGCCGGGGCTGCTGACCGGGCCCCAGTAGGTGCCTATGTAATTAGGATGGCTTTCGGGTATAAGGCCCTTGGCGACGGGCATGGATGCGGCTGCATACTTCGAGGCGTCTACCAGTTTCATGAACGCGGGGGCCGCGCCGAAATGCTTCAGCTTGCCGCCGGCGACGAGCACGGGCTTCGCCGCGCCTGAAAGGAGCTCGACCGTTCTGTCCACGACTTCGGCCAGCGTATCCTCATGGCTGTGCATCTTTCTCGAAAAGCTCCTTTGGCGCGGGGCGGGTATCACGCGCCCGGCCAGGTTGCACGGGACCTCGATGTAAACCGGCTTTCGCGACGAGAGGCAGGTTTCGATCGTCCTGTCTATAAGGAACGGGGCGTCGGCCAGGTGCCGGAGAACGACGGACGCCGCCGTCACGTGGGAGAATATGTCCCTCTGGTAGCCGTAGCGCACCTCGCCGCACGTGTGGTGGAGCACCTGGTTCTCGACCTGGGAATTGGTGTTGGGCCCGCCGGAGATTATCACGACCGGGAGGTCCTCGGCGTATGCTCCCGCGACGGCGTTCAGCGCGGAGAGGCCTCCGACGGAGAACGTTACGACCTGGGCCGCTGCGCCCCGCGCCCTCGCGTAACCGTCGGCGGCGTAACCGGCGTTGAGCTCGTTGCAGCAGCCAATCATCGTTAGCGAGGGGTTTCCGAGAAGCTCGTCCAGGAGGACGAGGTTGTAGTCCCCGGGCACGGCGAAGTAATGCCCGATACCGATCTCGGAAAGCCTGGCCGCTATGTACGCCCCGACCGTAACCTCTTTTTTCCCGTCCATCGTATGGAAGCCTCCGCTTCGATTTCGATTCGGCCCGCGACGACCCTCCGGACGGCGGCTGCATCCAAACCGTATTTCTAAACATATCATCAAATAACGCCTTCTTGAGGCGCCGCCGAAGAATTTCCGGGAGCCCGTTCATCCTCCACCGGTTGCGGTATAATGGCAAGGGAGAGCCGGCCCGTTTGCCGGTTGCCGAAAACGGGAGGGAAAGACATGGCCGGAAAATACGACGCGATAATAATAGGAACGGGGCAGGCCGGGCCGCCGCTCGCGGGAAGGCTGTCGGATGCGGGAATGAAAGTGGCGATACTGGAGCGGGATTTATTCGGCGGGACCTGCGTCAACACCGGGTGCACACCGACCAAGACACTGATCGCGTCCGCACGCGCCGCACACGTCGCGAGAACGGCGGCGAGATTCGGCGTGGTGTCGGACGGGAACGTGGCCGTTGACATGAAGAAGGTGAAGGCGAGGAAGGACGAGGTCGCGGGGGCCTCGGCCGCATCCGTCGAGGAATGGATACGCGGCATGAAGAACGTGACCCTTTACAAGGGGCACGGACGGTTCGAATCGCCGCGCACCGTGAGAGTGAACGGCGAGCTTCTCGAAGCAGGCATGATATTCGTGAACGCCGGCGGCAGGGCGCTCGTCCCTCCGGGCGGCGAGGAAGAGGGGACCCCGTGCTTTACGAACTCGACGATTATGCACGTCGATTTCCTCCCGCGTCATCTGATCGTGATCGGCGGGAGCTACGTAGGCCTCGAATTCGCACAGATGTACAGGCGCTTCGGGAGCGAGGTGACCGTCATCGAAAAGGGCGAACGGCTCGCCGGGCGCGAGGACGAGGACGTTTCGCAGGTGCTCGCGGAAGTAATGAAGAAGGAAGGGATTAACGTCGTACTCGGGGCGAACTGCATATACGCGAGGAAGCATCCGGAAGGGGCGGAAGTGACTACGGAGTGCGAAGGAGGCGAGGAAACGGTTACGGGCTCTCACGTCCTCTGGGCCGTCGGGCGCGTGCCGAACACGGACGACCTCGGGCTCGAAAAGGCGGGGGTGGCGACGGACGAGAGGGGATTTATAAAGGTGGACGATTACCTCCGGACGAACGTCCCCGGGATATGGGCCCTCGGGGATTGTAACGGGAAAGGGGCGTTCACTCATACGTCGTATAACGACTTCGAGATCGTCGCGGCGAACCTTCTCGACGGGGGCGACAGGAAGGTGAGCGACAGGATAACGGCGTATGCGCTGTACACGGACCCGCCGCTCGGAAGGGCCGGCATGACGGAGAGAGAGGTCAGGAAGTCGGGGAGGAAGGCTCTTATCGGCAAGAGGGAGATGACTCGCGTCAGCCGCGCAAGGGAGCGCGGGGAAACGGACGGATTCATAAAGATCCTCGCCGACGCCGAAAACGGTGAGATACTCGGCGCGTCGATAATCGGCATAGAGGGCGACGAGGCGATACATTCGATACTGGACGTCATGTACACGAAGAAGCCCTATACCGTAATACAGCGGGCGGTTCACATACACCCGACTGTGTCAGAGCTCATACCGACCGTGCTCGGCGAGATGAAGCCCCTCGATTGAGCCCGCACCCATGGGTGGCCGAATCCAAAATCTGTTATATTTAATCAAAGGGTTAAGAGGAATCCGATGATAGAAGAGCTTAGTAAAAGGATAGAAGAGCAGAGGATGCTTCTGGCCGGTATATGCTGCCCGTCGCGGAACGTTAATACCGCGACCCTCGAGAGCGTCCTCAGCCTCGGAATCGAGATTGCCCGCGAAGGAAGGGAAGGGCGGAAGATAGGGACGATGTTCATAATCTCGGACACCGAGGAGACGCTCAAGCATTCGCGCCCGCTCATACTCGACCCTCTCTACGGCCATCCCGATTCGTTAAAGAGGGCGGACGACCCGAACATGAGGGAGACCGTAAAGGAGCTCGCCCAGATGGACGGCGCTTTTATCGTGTCCGACGACGGCGTGTTCGTTTCGGCCTGCAGGTACATATTCCCGGCGTCCCAGGACATAGACCTCCCGCTCGGCTTCGGGAGCAGGCACCTGGCCGGGGCGTCGATAACGAAGAAGACGAACTCCGTCGCCGTGGTCGTATCCGAGAGCTCCATGGTGAGGGTTTTTGACAACGGGAAGGTCGTAGGCGAAATTATCCCCGAGCTCTGGCTACTGAGGGAATATTCGACGGACAGGAACGGCGTGCCGGCCGCCGGCGCAGTGTCGTAAAGAGACAGCCAAGAGATATGAAGATAATTTTCATTGTAGACATCCACGGCAATTCGGCGCCGATAGATTTGCTGAAAGACCCGCTGTCGGAGGCCGACCTCGTCCTCGTCGGCGGTGACATTACGCACTTCGGGGGAGAGGACAAGGCGCGCGAGGTTATAGACAAGGTCAGGTGGTATAATCAAAACGTCCTCGCCGTATCGGGGAACTGCGACACGAAGGAAGTCGACGAATACCTCTACCGCGAGAACATGAACCTCCACGCGAGGGGCTTCAGGCAGAACGACGTGTCCATAGTGGGTGCGGGAGGGTCTCTCCCCGCGCCGAGCCCGACGCCTAACGTCTACTCGGAAGAGGAGTACACGGCGATATTCGAAAGGGCGCTCGAGGATTGCGACATGACGGTGCCGATGATAGTCGTTTCCCACCAGCCCCCGATAGGCACCCTCAACGACACGATATCCAGCGGGGCCCACGTGGGCAGCACCGCGGTGAGGACCTTCATCGAGCAGTACCACCCGCTCGTGTGCTTCACGGGGCACATACACGAGGCCCCGGGAATAGACAAGATAGCCGGGAGCAAGATAGTCAACCCCGGCCCCTTCAGCACGCGTTCTTACGCGTACCTCGACGTTACCGATACGATCCGGACGCTCGAAATAAGGAAGTTCTGAGCCCGCGCACCGGGCGGCTTCGTACATATTCCGGGAGAGTTTTTACTGCATGCGCCGGGAGCGCTCCACCGTTTCCTTGCCGGACACGCACCATGCGGCCCCGAAACGGGGCGGCATTTCAGGCAGTCTCCGCACACTTCAGGGCGAGGGCCGCGGCTTTTCACGGCCCGCGCACGAGACATATATTATATATCGGACATATGTCATCACCGGTAAATCTCTCGCTATATCAATAGATAATTAATAGGAAATTGACTTTATTCATAGACATTAGTAGTATAATTTTTGTGTTGGAGGGTTTTACCCGGAGAAGGCAGGCAAGATAACGTCCCGGCATGAGCCGGGACAAAATACTCAGGAGGGGATATCATGAGGATGCCTCTATTTTTGTCTTTACCCGTTATTCTTTTTTTTCTTTCCGTTCTGCCTTCTTCAGCGCTTGTTTTCGAAGTAGGCAATACCAACGACGCAGGAGCGGGCTCCCTGAGGCAGGCCATACTAGACGCCAACACGAACCCCGGGGCCGACGAGATAGTATTCGATCTGCCCTCTCTTCCGGCTACCATAACCCTCCTGAGCGCTCTTCCGTTCGTTGCCGACGACCTCACGATAATCGGGCCGGGGACGGATCAGCTGACCATAGACGGGAATAATTCATTCCGGATTTTCAACATCAACAACGGGATAGCGGACACGGTCAGCGTGCATATAAGTGGCCTGAGGCTGGCCAACGGATTTTCCATCAGCGACGGCGGCGCCATACTGAACTCGGAGATTCTCACGATAGAGGACCTCGTTTTCACGGGGAACTCGGCCAACTCCGGTGGGGCCATATTCAACAGCGATCAGATAACCGGAATAACCGGTTCGACGTTCACCGGCAATACCGCCAGCAGTAGCGGAGGGGCGATTTTCAACGCAGTGGATATAGGGGACATATCGGATACCGTTTTCGACGGAAACAGCACAGTAAGCGGTTTGGGCGGGGCTTTGTTCGACAGCGGCTCGATAGAGAGCATAAGCGGATGCACTTTCAGTAATAACTCCTCCGGCTCCGGCGGCGCCATATATAAGAATCAAGGCACGATAGAGAGCCTTGCGAACTCGACGTTCACACGCAACACTGCCGTCGCCGACGGCGGAGCGATAAATGCCCTGGCCGACATACTGAGCATAACGGGCTGCACCTTCACCGCGAACGAGGCGAACGACGGCGGGGCGATCATATACACCGGCGACCAGCCTACGAGCATCTCCAGCTCCACCTTTTCGGGCAATATCGCGGCCACGAACGGGGGGGCGATACTCAGCAACTTTTTCCTGGTGAGCCTGTCGTTCGTGACGATAGCGAATAACGAGGCCGGCGCGGCGGGGGGCGGAATTTTCAGATCGGGGGTGATCACCCCTCCATTCCTCGGCATAAGCGCCGCCAATTCCATCGTGGCGCTCAATTCCCCCGAGAACTGCGCCGGCGACGGCATGCCCGAAGACCTCGGCGGCAACTTTTCCAACGACGACTCCTGCGGCTTCAGCGGGGACGGCGCGGCCTTCACGACCGTGAGCATAACCAAAGTCGCCGTGCCGACGGGCCAGGCGGGGGAATACTCCTTCACATCGTCCGGGTTCACGTCGGGAAACTGCGGCATCACCGGGGAGTTCGCGCTCGGGGACGGAGAGTCGCTCGGCTGTATCGTTCCCGACGGGGACTACACGATAACGGAAGATATACCCGAAGAGCATATTCTAAACATATTCTGCCCGGCGCTGCCCGACACCTCCGCGGTAGACAGCCTCGGGGGGACGCTCGATTTCACTGTGACCGCGGCCGAGCCGCCCGTAGCCTGTTTATTCATAAACGCCTTCGCGGGGACCCTCGTGAACGCCTCCACCGAGCCCCCGGGAGCTAACTGTGAGGACGGCGGCGTGAAGATAGAATCGGGGAGAGACACCAATCAAAACGGGGTCCTCGACCCGGACGAAGTGGAAGAGACCTATTACGCATGTAACGGCGAAGACGGATTGCCCGGACCTCCGGGGCCTCCGGGGGAACCGGGCCAGCCCGGTGAGCCGGGGCCTCCCGGACAGCCCGGTGAGCCGGGGGAGCCAGGGCCTCCGGGACCTCCAGGGACGCCGGGGACTGTGCTCGACATATCCGACGAGCCGCCCGGACCGAACTGCGAGTTCGGCGGACTCAAGATAGAATACGGCCCGGACATTAACGGGAACGGAGAGCTGGAACCGGACGAGATAGAGGGTACGGATTATGTCTGTAACGGCGCTCCGGGGCCGGAAGGGCCGCAGGGACCGAGGGGCTCTAACGGAGGGTGCGCTGTCGCCGGGCCCGGAGGCGGCGGAGCCGCGGCCCTCGGCGGGCTCGTTCTCTACGCCCTCCTTCCGGCATTCATATTCGCCAGGAGAAGGCCGAGAAAAGCCTGATCCGGTTCATTCGGGCAGATAACAAGGCCCCGTATCGGCGCAGCCGCCGGCACGGGGCTTTTTACGTGGAAAGCTGCCTTTTCACCTTTGGAATCCGTCTTCCACACGTATATTTTGAAACGCCTTTCGTGTATAGTATCTCTTTCCCGGAAGCGTTATTTCATACATCCGGACAAGCGGTTTCAACAATATTATACCGGGGAGGTAATGTAATAATGAATGGTTATAAAGCCATATATTTAATAAATTGCTTTAAGTATATTCCGTGCCTTCTGTTTGTTATTGGGGCGGTTTTCGTGCCTCTGACAGCCGGCGCGCAGGACCTCAGGCTTCATCCGCTCGAAAGCTACACGGTGAAATACAAGGCCGAGGGTAACGCAACAGGAGAGAAAATCCAGTTCTCACAAGATTATGGAAGAAAAATTTGCTTAAAGGAAAACCTGCAAATCACGATGCCGGAGATCGGCAGCGTCAAGCGTAACGAAAAGATGGTTTCCTGGATAGAAAACGGAGAGCGCTGGATAGTGGTCGTGAACCTCGATGACAACACCGGCACGAAGTTTAAAGACCCGACATTCGCCAAAATAAGCGAATCGCTAAAAGGCAAGGACCCCAAACAGTTCAACCAGCAGCAATTGATGAGCATGGGGGGAACGGTCACAGGCAAGAAAACGGTGAGCGGAGAGCAGTGCAGCACGTGGAGCTTCCCGCAAGGGATAGAAATGTGCATCACCGACGACTTCATAATGCTCGAAACTGTGGCTAACGTGCAGGATCTGAAGGTTCATGAAACCGCGGTCGAAGTGAATAGGAAGTCGCCGGAGCCAGCCAGCCTCTGTGATTTGACCGGCGTCACTATAACGGAGAGAGACATCAACCAGATGATGCAGCAGCAACAGGCGCCTCAGCAGTAGGCGGAATGATCATAAATAAAAGTTAGGTCTATGAAAAAGGGGAGGGGGCAGGGCCCTCTCCCCGTGCCGCAAGCCTAGTTACTGCTTTTTGTGAATGCCCTCTACTTCGAGGAGTATTTTCACCTTGTCGCCGACCACGAACCCGCCCGAGTCGAGCGTCTTGTTCCAGTTAATATTGAAGTCCTTCCTGTAAATCTCGGCCTCGGCCTCGAACGCCGTGCGCTCGTTGCCCCACGGGTCGGTCGTCTTGCCGCCGTACTCGGCCTCGAGCTCGACAGTCTTCGTGACGCCGTTTATGGTGAGGTCGCCGACGATGGTGTAATCGTCAGGGTCGTCCTTGTCGTCCCTGAGCACGCCCTTGCTTACGAATGTGATGTCGGGGTGCTTTTCGACGTTAAGAAAGTCTTCCGATTTCAGGTGCTTGTCGCGTTTGGCCTCGTTCGTATTGATGCTGGCGGCCTTTATCGTGACCACCACCCCGGAATTCGCGAGGTTCTCGGGGTCGAACGTGTATGCACCTTCGAAGTTGTCGAACCTGCCGGTAACCGTGCTGATGCCGAGGTGCTTTACCTTGAACATTATCTGCGTGTGCGCCGGGTCGATCTGGTATTCGACGGGCTCGGCGACGGACGGGGAAGCGCCGGAAATCCAGAGTGCGGCAGCCGCGAGAATCGAGAAAGCGATTGCATTAAAAAGCTTCATGATGAATAGCCTCCTTGGAGTATATTAGATTTTAAGAGGCCCTAAAAGGGCATAAAGTTTCAGGAAATGAAAAAATACCACACGAATTATCCGTTAATAAGCTTAATTTTCGTGCCAGGGAAACGGGAAAGACGGCGGCTCGAGGCGCGAGAACCGAAAAAGGCTATGAATAAGACCGCAACGGCCTCATAATATATTCAAAGATATCTATAAAAACACCTGGAGAAGCGAATGCAGAAAACGTCGGTCAGGAAAGCCAGGATAGAAGACGCGGGCAGGATGGCGGAGATACTGCGGGAGATCGGGTGGTCCGAGAGGCGGAACTCCCTTCCGCTGGAAGAGGTTTCAAAACCCATAGAAGGGTTAATAGAGCACTGCATAAACGACAGCCAGGGGCATTCGATGCTGGTAGCCGTGGACGGCAGCGACAGGATCCTCGGCTTTACGTGCGTCCACTGGGTCCCGTTCGTCATGCTGGGGAGCTGGGAAGGATACGTGTCGGACATGTTCGTCAGCCCCGAGACGAGCGGCATGGGGGTCGGGACAAATCTCATAGAGCAGGTGATAGAAGAGGGGAAGGAAAGGGGATGCATGAGGCTCATGGTCACGAACGGAAAGGAGAAGGCTTCCTACAAGCTGGGGTTTTACAAGAAGCTCGGCTGGACGGAGAGGCCGCTCGTCGCGAATTTCGTTTATTATTACCGTGAGCCCTGGTCGTAGCGGGGGCGGGGTACGAAATGAAACCGAAGACCCTTATACTCGTAAGGCATGCGAAGTCGAGCTGGGACGAGCCCGGGCTCTGCGACAGGGACCGCCCGCTCAACGACAGGGGGAAGAAGGACGTCCCGCGCATGGGGAGGTTCCTCTCGGACAAGGGCGTCCGGCCCGGGTTGATAGTTTCGAGCCCGGCGCGGAGGGCGAGGAAGACGGCCGAGGGCATTGCGAAGGAGCTCGGCTTCAAGAAATTCGAGGTCAGGATAGACGACAGGGTTTACACGTTCGACGAAGAAGCGCTTTTGAGAGTGGTATGGGGGTTCGACGACGGTCTCTGGGAGGTAATGGTCGTCGGGCACAACCCTGCCGTTACCGCCCTCCTGAACCGCCTGACGCGGGCGGGGATAGACAATGTCCCCACGTGCGGGGTCGCCGTAATAGAGATACGCTCCGAAAGCTGGGCCGGGGCCGACGACGGAACTGGGAAGCTCGTTTCGTTCGATTATCCGAAAAATCTCCCCTGATTTCCCCTTGATATTTGACTCCTTATCCGGTTAAATCCCTATCCCTAATGGACATATCCACACCCGACCTTTGCGACAAATACCCGGGCCTCGTGAAAATCGCCGAGCCCGTATTCAGAAGCTACGGCGGCCGCGGCGCGTTTTCGGGGAGCATAGTCACAGTTAAATGCTTCGAGGACAACTCGTTCGTAAAGGAGCTTGCCGGCGGGGACGGCGCGGGGAAGGTGCTCGTCGTCGACGGCGGCGGCTCTTTAAAGAAGGCCCTCCTCGGCAACCTCATAGCCGCGAGCGCCGCCCGGAACGGCTGGGCGGGCGTCGTCGTCTACGGCGCTATAAGGGACGTGGAAGAAATAATGCGGACGGACCTCGGCGTGCTGGCCCTGGGATCCATACCGCTGAAAACGGAAAGGAAAGGGGCCGGCGAGACGGGCATCCCCGTCACGTTCGCGGGCGTGACGTTTAACCCCGGAGAGTATATATACGCCGACGGCACGGGGCTCATAGTGTCGCCCGAGCCGCTTACGCCCTGAGCGGAAGCACCAAGCAGTTATCAACACACAATTTTCTTGATTAAAATTCCAAAATATTCTAGAATGGAAATACCGGATAATTCTTAAGCGATATAAAGGCATAAAAGGCGGCTCGCCCTCAGGCGGACTAATCATGCCGGGGCGGAGACGATGGGAGGACCCGATGAAACTTCTTCTTATCAACCCCAGGTTCCCGGAAAGCTTCTGGAGCTTTAAGTGGGCTGTCGACAACATAATGCCCAGGGGGATAAGGACTATTAATCCTCCGCTCGGGCTCGCCACGCTGGCCGCGCTTTGCCCGCCCGACTGGGAAATCGAAATAGTAGACGAAAACATCGAATCCATCCCCCTTAACCCCAGGGCCGACCTCATAGGAATCTGCGGCATGGGGGTTCAGTTCAAAAGACAGAGCGAGCTTTTAAAATTCTACAGGAGTAAGGGGCACTACGTCGTCGCCGGCGGGAGCTACGCGTCACTCTGCCCAGAGTATTTCGAGGGCATGGCCGATACCGTCGTGGCGGGCGAGGCGGAATACATATGGAAGGAATTCTGCAGGGACTTCGAAGACGGTGCGCCGAAGAAGCTCTACAAGGAAACGGAGGAAGTATCGCTCGAAGACTCGCCGACCCCGCGCTTCGATCTCTTGAAGCTCGACAGGTACCAGGCCGTCAGCCTCCAGTTTTCGCGCGGCTGCCCGTACAGGTGCGAGTTCTGCGACATCATAGTAATGTTCGGAAGAAAGCCCAGGGTGAAATCGACGGAGCAGGTGGGGCGCGAGCTCGACGAGCTCAGGCGGCTCGGAATAAGGAACGTATTTTTCGTGGACGACAACCTCATCGGCAACAAGCCCGTCGCCAAGAAGCTGATGGCTTATCTCCGGGATTACCAGAAGGAGCACAACTACAACTTCCTCTTCGGGACGGAGGCGTCGCTCAACCTCGCGCAGGACGACGAGCTTCTTAAGCTCTTTACCGAGGCCAATTTCGGGTGGGTGTTCATAGGCATCGAATCGCCCGACGAGGAGAGCCTGAAGGAAACGCTCAAGTTCCAGAACATGCGCTCGGACATATTGACATCTATCAGGCACATATATTCGTACGGCATAGAGGTGCTCGCCGGGTTTATCATAGGGTTCGACAACGACACGGTGAAGACGTTCGACCTCCAGTACAGGTTTATACAGAACTCCGGCATACAGGCGGCGATGATTGGACTCCTTACCGCCGTGCCAAAGACCCCGCTTTACGAAAGGCTCGAGAAGGACGGACGCCTTATAAAAGAAGCGAGCGGGACGGACAACACGAAGCTGGGGACGAATCTCATCCCGAAGCGGATGTCTTACAAGGACATGGTCGAAGGCTACAGGCAGCTTTATTACAAGCTCCTCGACGACCGCACCATTGCCGACAGGATTCTCAACAAAACGCGCTACATGAAAAACCCACTCTTCAGGAGCACGTACGACATCCCCGACCAGCTGAGGTCGTTAAGGGGATTTTTGCTGCGGGGTATACTCCCCGGAGGACCCGCGAGGGTCTATCATCTGCTGAGGACGTTCCCCTTCACCCGGCCGAAATTGATACCGCTGGTCATTCAGGACTGGACGATTGGAATATCGATGCGTAACTACATCGACCGGCATTTCATAACCGTCGAGGAAGGAGAGGAGAGCCTCGCGAGGAGCCATTTCGAATCGTTCGAGAGGTCTCTCGGGAAGTATCTTAGCAAGGGTATAGTCGAGGTGTCGTTCGACAGGTACAAGAACGCTGCGGCGAACCTCCTCATATCCATAAAGCGGAAACCCGACGGGGACTTCTTCGAGAACGTCGCGCCCCACATCGAGAACGTGCTCAAGAACACCCCCTCGTCCATCACCTTGAAGATAGATGAGTTCCACGACGAGCACCACCGCCACCTCCACAGGCTCTTCAAGCGCCTTTCGCGGTACGGCGACAGGATATACATAGCAGTACACGAAAAGCTCCGGGACAAGGTGCATATCGACTCTTCCGTATTCAATCTCGTGCTCGAGAGCTAGGCTATACTATATGGCATGCCCGCCGCCCTGACCTTACCAACCCCAGGGACCGAAGGAGTCTTAAATGACTGCTAATATCGATCCGTCCGCAATACTGAAGATCGCGTTCGGCTTCTGGGAATCGAAGGTACTTCTCACCGCGGTAAGGTTCGGGCTCTTCACCGAGCTCGGGGACCGCGCAATGACCGGGAAGGAGATAGGAGAAAAGCTGTCTCTCCACCCGAGGGGCGTCTGGGATTTCCTCGACGCCCTGGTTTCGATGAACTTCCTCGAGCGTCACGGCGACGGCCACGGAGCCCTTTACAGGAATACCGTCGAGACCCAACGGTTCCTCGACAGGAACAGCCGGTTTTATATAGGCGGCATGCTCGAAATGCTGGACGTCCGCCTCTTTAAATACTGGGACGGGCTTGGCGAAGCCCTCAGGACCGGAAAGCCCCAGAACGAGACCAGGCACAGCGGCACGTCCATCTTCGAGGAGCTCTACCGGGACGAGGCCGGGCTCGAACAGTTCATGGATGCTATGGCCGGGCTCTCCCGGGGGAATTTCGATGCCCTGGCTGAGAAGTTCGATTTTTCGAAATATCGGACGCACTGCGACATAGGCGGGGCGACCGGGCTTCTGTCCATACTGGCGGCCGGGAAGCACCCCGGCCTCAAGAGCATCTCCTTCGATCTGCCGATGGTCGAGCCGATAGCGAAGAGGCACATAGAGCGCGCCGGTCTTTCGGACCGGGTTTCCACGGCCTCGGGCGATTTCTTTAAGGACCCGCTCCCGAAAGCCGACGTCATAACGATGGGGATGATACTCCACGACTGGAACCTCGAGAATAAAAAACATCTCATCAGGGCCGCTTATGACGCGCTTTCAGAAGGAGGCGCCTTAGTGGCCGTCGAGAATATAATCGACGACGAGCGGAGGACGAACACGTTCGGGATGCTGATGTCGCTCAACATGCTGATCGAATTCGGGGACGCCTTCGATTTTACCGGCGCCGACTTTAAGGAATGGTGCAGCGAGGCCGGGTTCAGGCGGTTCGAGGTTATACCTCTGGCCGGGCCCTGCAGCGCGGCTATCGCGTATAAGTAATCTCCTTTAATCCGCTAATTGAATATCCCTTTGCCGGGGAGTTTAGTAGAAATATATTTTCTGCCTGACGGCCATTTTCATGGGTGGCCCCGGATCCGATTATTCGGACGTGGGAAACGGCGGCGGAGTCAACCCAGCGACGCAGCCGGTATCGGGGGGCACGTCCGGATTGGAGAGGAATGACCTGACCACGCTCTGTGCGCATTCCGACTGGGGTGTGACCCAATGCCCAATCCCCGGGATCACGATCCTGGTCGAGTTTTCGAGCGTCATGGCGGCGTACTCGGCCCACTGCGGCGATGTTTTAGCGTCAAAGCTGCCCGAAATGACGAGCGTGGGAATGCTGCTGATCGTGACGTCACGTACAGAAGGATCCGCACTTGGAACGTTCCAGATGGCACAGTCCTCGGTCTCGAAAGGCAATTGCGGCGCTTGGGACAGGACCGAGTCGGGGTAGGTCGGAAAAGCGAGACGCCCTTGCACAAGGATCTGGGATTGGGGCTCGAAGGGAATCCATTCGCTGCAGAAGACGCCGTAGGTCAAGCCGTAGCCGAATATGCCCTCACCCGCCGGGTTGGCGAGTGCCGCGCGCCCGGCCGCAATCTGCTTCGGATCACCCTCGACCAGCTCTTGTATGGCCGACGGAACATTGATAAAGGCCGGACCGGCTGCGACGAGCCAATTCACCAGCGCCCCGCCGTCGAGCACCACCGTCACCAGCGGGCCGTCCGGGGCATACTGCGCCGTCGTCGTCAGCGGATTGGCCTCGAGCTGCTGGACCTGGCCGGCGAACGTTGCCTCCACATCGCCGTACTCGCTGTTGCAGGCGGGCTGATCGGCACATGCGCGAAACAGGTTGTTAAAGGCTTCACCAAGGTTGGTCCATGTCCAACCGAGGCTCGCCACACTGGGCGGCACGACGGAGTCGATAATCACGCTGCGGATGGTCTCGGGGTAATCGCGCATCAGCGTAAGCGCCAGATAGGTGCCGTAGGAATAGCCGTTCAGGCTCCACTGTTTGATCCCCAACACCTTGCGCAGGTCCTCGAAGTCGGCCGCATTTTCGGTGGTGTTGTAGGCGCTCAGATCGATCCCTTCGGCCACCAGCCGATCACGACAAGCCCGCGTCGCGGCCAGGTGCTCCGCCTTGGTTGAATCGGCGCCGTAGACGAGGCCGACCAGCCGCGCATTGAATTGGTCGATCTCCGGGCATGTCAGCTCCGGCTCGGTGTCCAGCGTTCCGCGCTGCGCCATGATGATCAGGTCACGCTGTTGGTTCAGCCCGGCAGGCACGAGAAACTCCGCCTCGGCAAGCGCATCGCCGCCCGGACCGCCGGTCAGGTGAACGATGGGCTCGTCCGGGGGCGGCTGGGAGACGGACGGGATGATTGCAACCGGGAGCCGGATCCTGCGTCCATTGAATTTGGTGCGGCTCTCCGGCACCACCAGAAAGCCGCAGCTCGCGTCGGCAAACGTGGGAAGCGACGCAACGCTCTCCGGGCACGCACCGGGCTCGAACTCGGCCGGCGGAAGCCCCGAGTCCGAGTCGGATTCGCATGCAAAAGATGCCAGCGCCAGAATAATCGCCAGCGCCGCTACCTGTGCCTTCCAGATCGGTCTCAAACTCATGGGGTCAGCTCCTCTGTGTCAAATGGCGGCGGTGTCAGTCCTGCCACGCAGCCGGTGTCGGGCGCATCCGGTGTGTCGAGGAAGGATGCGATGACCATCTGTGCGCATTCCGACTGGGGTGTGACCCAATGACCGATCCCGGGAATGATGATGTTCGTCGAATTAGGCAGCGTCTCGGCGGCATACGCACCCCACTGCGGCGACGTTCTGCCGTCGAAACTACCCGTTATGATGAGCGTCGGGATGTCGCTCGCAGTAATATCACGTGCGGAGGAAGGCGCTTTGGGAACATTCCAGACGGCGCAATCCTCGGTCATGAAGGGCAGTTGCGGCGACTGAGAGAGGACCGAGTCGGGGTAGGTCGGAAAAGCGAGACGCCCTTGCGCAAGGATCTGGGATTCGGGCTCGAAGGGGATCCACTCACTACAGAACACTCCGAAGGCCAGACCATGACCGAACAGGCCTATTCCTGCGGGGTCCGTAAAAAAAGACCGCGAATTGGCAATCGGCGCCGGATTACCATGGGCCAGCGCGTCTATGGCGGCGGGAATCGAGGAAACATCGAGAAGAGGTTGCGGGATGGCGGCGAGCCAGTTCACCAGCGCCCCGCCGTCGAGCACCACGGTCACAGGCGGAACCTCGGGCGAATACGTTCCCGTCGTTATCAATGGATTGGCTTCGAGCTCCTGGACCAGGCCCGCGAACGTGGCTGCCAAATCGCCGTACTTATCGTTGCAGGCTGGCTGATCGGTACACGCGCGAAATATGTTGTTGATGCCTTCATTGGCGTTGGTCCATGTCCAACCAAGGCTCGCAACACTCGGCGGCACGACGGAGTCGATGATCACGCTGCGGATACCTTCGGGATGATCGCGCATCAGGGTGAGCGCCAGATTGGTCCCGTACGAGAATCCATACACGTTCCACTCTTCTATCCCGAGCACCTTGCGGAGGTCGGCGAAATCGGCGGCGTTCTCGGTCGTGTTGTAGGCGCCGAGGTCGATCCCCTCGGCCACCAGACGATCATGACAGAGCTTCGTCGCCGCCACGTGGAGCTCCCTGGTCGTGTCGGCACCGTAGGGAAGACCGATTACTTCAATGCTGAACTCGTCGACCTCGGGGCAAGTCAGTTCCGGCTCGGTGTCGAGATCCCCGCGCTGGTCCATCAAGATCAGATCGCGATCCTGATTCAGCCCGGAGGCCACGAGAACCGGGGCCTCGGAAAGCGCATCGCCGCCGGGGCCCCCGGTCAGGTGTACGATGGGCGAGCCCTGCGGGGGCTGGGAGACGGACGGGATGATTGCAACCGGGAGCCGGATCGTGCGTCCGTTGGATTTGGTGCGATTCTCCGGTACCACGAGAACGCCGCAGAGTGCGTTCTCAAGCTCGGGGATTGAAGCTTTACTGCTCGGGCACGGACCGGGCTCAAAAACCGCCTGCGACGAATCTGAATCCGAAGAGGAACACGCGGAGGCTATAAACGCCAGCGTGCCGACAACCAGCACGACCCAGGCTTTCGACACTGTTCTCCACCGTCTCATCATGCCCTGCCTCCATTGTCCTTCGTGGTGACCATGTTTTTTTCGATCTCCAAACTAATGATTGGACTACAAACAAACTAATAATTGGACTACAAACCGTTTAAAATCCATGCCAGGGTAAGACAACTCTATTTTAAGTCTGAAATAATGTCAATACGATTTTTTTTAAGTCTAAAATAAGATTTAATACGACTTTTTAATCTGAGCTAATGTCAATATCGAGCACAGTTCCCTTGATTGCAAATTCACTCGACTGCCGCATCTCCAGGGTGGGGGTCATATCCTTACACCTTGACAGTATCCGTTAGAATAATTCCTCGTAAGGGTGAAGGAATCGTCCCCCACCCGTTCAGAATATGAACCCTATGGAATACACGGTTGAAGGAAGCACTGAAAAGGAATACACGGTAAAAACAAAAGCGCGCATGAAGAAGCTCACACTTCCTGGAATTCCGCTTCTCTGATACTCGAAAATTTGACAACACGCCATAAATATGAATAATTTTACCCTTTCACAGAAGCGGGAGGAGTATACCAACATGCAGGCAGTAATCAAAACGGGCGGAAAGCAGTACAGCGTATCGAAGGGTGACGTTATAACCATCGACCATCTGGCCGGCAACCCGGGCGATGAGGTCGAGTTCAAGGACGTCCTCCTGGTATCGGACGGAAGCGGCAGTGTAAAGGTTGGTGCGCCCGTACTCGACGGCGCGAGCGTAAAGGCGAAGATAGTCGGCGACAAGAAGGGCAAGAAGCTCATAGTCTTCAAGTTCAGGAGAAGGAAGAATTTCAGGAAGAAGACCGGGCATCGCCAGACTTTCACCACTGTCGAGATAACCGACATAGTAAACTAAAGAGGAATAAGCAATGTCTACAAAAAAAGGCGGCGGTAGCAGTAGAAACGGAAGAGATTCGAGAGGCAGGAGGCTCGGCCTGAAGAAGTTCGGCGGCGAGACCGTCAAGGCCGGCAACATCCTGGTCAGGCAGCGCGGCACGAAGTACCACCCGGGGCTCAACGTGGGCCTTGGCCGCGATCACACGCTCTTCGCGCTCAAGGACGGCGTCATAAAGTTCGACACCGGCAAGAACAACAGGACGCGCGTGAACGTGGAAGCGTCCGCCGAATAAGCGGGCCGTTTCAGGAAGGGGGGCGTTCCGCCTCTCCGAGACCGGTGTCCCTTCACCGGGGGTATGTGTCTGCCCGGCCATGCCGGAACACCCAGAGACTCAGCGCGGGCCGGTAATTCGTCCCGGCGCTGAAACCCATCGGTAATCCCCCGGGAATTTTGTTAAGGTCGCGTGAAAAAACGGGCTTTACTAGTTAAATTTTAGCCAGTATTATGAATTAAGGCTTGCCGATTTTTCATCGCCATGACCTGTGCATTTCGGCCTCCGAAGTGCATTACGCCAATCAACCGGAGAAACGAGATATATGGAATTAAAGTCCAGGATCGGGAATTTCTATTCAGGAAATACTATCATTCTGGCGGTCATACTAATCCTCGTTGCGGTTCTGGTTTCGGTCTTCAACGCATACTACTTCACGTCCACGCTCAACGATCAGCGCGGGCAGGAATTGGCCCAGCTCTTCAGCTCGTCGAACAAGGGATTCTCGGATACCGCCAAGGATATACTGGATACCCGCGGCGACATTCTGTATATAAAGCTCACGAACCCGGATGGTATCCTCATCGAAAGCTACGGCGACGGCGAGAACCAGACCGCCGAAATTTTCCCCATCAGGACGCCCGACAATAACACGATAGTCCTCGGGGTGACTCCGCACGACTACCAGAGCCTCGCCCTGTCGGCGATCATGTGGAGCGCCCTGATCGGCATAGCTTTCACCGTTTTCTTCGTTTTCATAGGCTCCTTCTTCTCGACGGGCAAGAACGACTCCATGGAGAAGCTCATAGCCGCGATGAAGAGCGTGACGAGGGGCGATTTGTCCACCAGGCTCAACCCCGATTCCGTGGACGACGTATCCGTCATAAGGGCGTACGAGACGTTCAACCAGATGCTCGACAGGCTCCGGAAGAGGGACGACCTCGAAATAGAGGAAGACGACGTGCCGCCGTTCCAGCCGACTCTCATCACGTCCAACATCATCGTGGAGGAAGAGGATATTTTCCCCGTCAAGGAAAGGAACGTCATCGTCATAGTCGCCAAGATAGCGGACTTTCAGGACCTTTCGACCAGCCTCGACCCTGCGGAGTTCAACTCCTTCCTTGCCGATTACAGAAAGGCCGCCTCGACGATCATATCCGGCTACGGCGGCGTAATCGAGGCTCTCCTCAAGGACGAGATCGTAGCGTTCTTCAACGCCCCCGAGGAGCAGGACAACGCCGAGCTCAAGGCCATATGCGCGGCGGTCGAGGTGCTTCAGCTCCTGGCGAGCATTACGCGTGAGAGGAAGATAGAGGGGAAGACGGCGATATCGGGCAAGATAGGCATAGCGATGAAGGCCGTTTCCGTCTACGACGAAACAGGCGTCCCGCACGGCATAAAGGACATAACCGAGGCCGCGAGGAAGATCTCGAACGTCGCCCCCGTCTGGAGGGTGATAGTGTCGGCCGACGTTTATCAAGTCGTGAGCGATTTCGTCGATGCGAGGGAGCTCAAGCTCGGAAGCGATTCCTTCTACTCCATCGTGGGCGTCGAGGAAGGCGTGGTCTGAGGGTTGGGCGGAAAGGTCGTTCTCCAGTGATTACACCTGCTGCTTTCATATTCGTCCTGTTGTTTTGTAATCCGTTATGTTTCCCTCCCTCTTGTGAGATACTTAATAAAGAATAAAAGATAGATTCTGAATATTTTGATTCCTTTTGCGTTGGCGCTGTACTGGATGAGCTTCGGTGCAGTCAGTCAAGGGCTCTCGATTCCTCACTCACTTGAAATTGTTGTTCGATATGACGAAAACGCTTGATGGATTGCCGGCGGAAGTGGATTCCCGACCCGGCTTCGCTAAAGCTTCGCCGCGGCAGGTACAAGCATTCGGGAATGACAACAAAGGAGAAAGATACAATAACAAAATCCCCCCATACCCCCCTTTTCCTAAGGGGGGATGAAAGGCAAAGACGCGCGGCTGATGCGGGCGTTGCCTGCGTATGTAGTGTCGTCTTTCAACATAGCACCGGAGTTGCTGGAAACCACGTGAAGTGCGGCAGGTGATATTGGCAAGACATTGCTACTTCGACTGTTTACTGCTGAGGGTCTCCAGTGACCGAAGGGGAAGTTTTATACTTAACTGGTAAGGTGGTATAAGGCTTTCTACTTTTGCCTGACCAAAAGTACACACGTATGTGTGTCTTTCGACGTAGCACCTTCGGAGGTTA